>NZ_JADPKH010000081.1:0-94471 GCF_023073835.1 Bradyrhizobium sp. 153
CCATCCATGCTGGCCTCCCGCCCAGCCAGCATGGTGAATCAGAAACGAACTGATTTGGGAATCCCAAATCGATTCAACCAAACCCCATCCCGCTTTAGCCGATCAGGCGCGGACGGCCTACACCGCCGCCAGCATGCCCGTCTTCGGATGACAGTTCAGATATTCGAAGAACTGCTCGTCGGCGGCAGCCACCGTGACTTCGTGATAGAGCCGCAACTTGGCTGACGGCCCGAGCGTCGACAGATATTTCATCGCGGCGCCGAAAATCTTGAGGTGGGTCGGATGCGACTCCGCCCAGCGTTCGAGCGCAGCGAGACTCTTCCACCAGCTCTGGCCATAGGACTTTTCGCTGACGCTGCCATCAGCCGCGAGCATCCGCATGTAGCGATGGGCGTAACAGCCGATGCCAAGGCCGTCGTCGCGCAGGAAATCCATGCCCTGGCGCAGCACCGGCTCGACGTCGTCGAGATAGAGCTTGCGCTCGGACGTCTCGGTATCGCACCAGTCCTGCCCAGAGCGGATCAGGCAGAGATTGTCGTGCGCCACGACGCGCAGCCGCGCGCCAGCGCGGATCAGCTCCGGTGCGCCGCCTGGCGTCATCGCATCCGTTTGGGACAGCGGAATGCGATCACGCATGCCGCCCCAATACGCGTGCTCCTGCACCTCGCCGCTCATGTCGGCGGCGATTGCGGCGACACCTTCGGGCCGGTCAGGCGAGGAGAACAGCGTCTCGTGCCGCGCCACAATGGGTCGCAGCACCTCGATGAAGGTGCCGATATCGTCTCGCTGACTTCCGGTCCACGCCTCTCGCGCAGGTGCGAACCAGGCATCGAAGCGTGCGACGTCGTCCCAATAACCGACGGAGACAACGTTCTCATGGCCGAACTGGTCGACATAATGCGCGCGGTCCCAGTGGGACGGACCGTTCTCTGCAGCGAAGAGCTCCGCAATTTCTATCAAAGCGTCCGTCGCCGCCGGTGCCACACCGCGATACTGGACACCGAGATAGGCCATCACGACGCGGTTCACGGCTGGCTTGTAGCGCGCCACGAACGACGGATATGGCGGCTGGTAGTCGTCCGGCACGCGCTTGTGGCGCGTGCGCTGGGTTTCGAGATGCAGAGGAATTGCGGATTCCATGATCATGCTTTCCCGTGGTCCCGGCGATCAGCTCGCCGCGGCGGCGATGTCCGTGGGCTCGACCATATCGACCGGCAGCGCAAACTGCTCGACCCGCTTGTACGGCTTGTTGTTGAGCAGGAGCCGCGTCACGTCGGGCCGCGAATAATGCCCGGCGGGATCGGCGGCGTTCTTTGCAACACCGATGGCGCCGAGGTCGATCTCGGCAATCAGGAGACCCTCCTGGTCCGGCGCCAGCTTCTCGCCGATCTGGCTGCCGTCGGGGCCATAGATCGCGGCAAAGCCGCCGCCGGCATGCAGCAGAGCATGCTTGTCGGGCCGGTCGCAAAGCTCGTCGATCATTCCTTGCGACACCGTCGCGCAAGGCGCGAGCACGAAGCAGGAGCCTTCCACCGCGTAAACGCGCGAAGCCGCATTGTTGACCTCGGCGCCGAGCGCCGGCGCGAAGGGATCGTAGAGCGAGAAGCTCGGCCAGGCGGCGACATGCACCTGCTCGTTCTGGGCGTACATCGCGTATTTCGACAGCGGCTGGAGATGCTCCCAGCAGCACAGTGCGCCGAGGCGGCCGATGTCGGCTCTCGCATGCACGGCAAGGTCGCTGCCGTCGCCCTCGCCATAGACGGTGCGCTCGGCATGGGTCGGCCGCAGCTTGCGGCGCTTTGCGATGGTCTCGCCGCCGGGCCCGATCAGCCATTGCGCCAGATAGAGGCTGCCGCCGTCGCGCTCGGACAGGCCGATCACGGCTGTGAGCTTTGCCTTGCGCACGGCCTCGCGCAGCTTTTCAGCCTGCGGGCTGTCATAGGACAGTGAATTGTCGAAATAGCGCTGCACGAAGCCGCGGCCGATCGCCCATGCCGGCGAGTCCATCCAGATATGCCAGGGGTAACCGGGGATGAACGCCTCAGGAAAGGCGACCAGCTTGGCGCCCTTTTCCGCGGCCTCCGTGATCAACGCGATCGACTTGGCGATCGAGGCGTCGAGGTCGAGCCAGGCCGGCGCCGCCTGTACCACTGCCACCTTGTATTTCGGATGTTCGATGCCCATTCCCGCCTCCATCGCCGGTTGATCGGAAGCCACGTCCGATGCAGTCTATTTGGCCAAGCCGGACGGCCGGGCGCTCGACCAGGGCGGAACAAAAACTCGACTGGACGCGCCCGCCAACCGGTACGGGATTTGCCTCCGGGCAGGCTGGATCCGCCAACAGGCGATTTTTGCAGGGTGTGAAAGGGAGGCTCCTCAGATGCCAATCCAGTTCACGACGGACGGCAGCCCCGGCTACCGGCGGCTGGCCCTCTGGCAGGACATTGTCTGCGACGTCTTCGTCGGGCTCGACTGCAAGTCGGACGTTGGTAGCGCCTTTCACGGCTCGGTCACGCAGGCTTCGCTCGGCAGGGCCGTGTGCTCCGAGGTCTGCTCCGACCGCCAGCATGTCTTCCGCACGCCCTCGCGCATCGCGCGCTCTGATCAGGATTTCGTCCTGGTCGCGCTCGGCAATCGCGGGAACGGCGGCGTGGTGCAGGATGGCCGCGAGACCGTGATCCATCCCGGCGAATTCGCGCTGTATGACACCACGCGGCCGTATGAGCTGAAGTTCAACGACAGCTTCACGCAGACCATCTTCAAGGTGCCGCGTGAGATGCTGCAGCGCCGGCTCGGCGGCACCGAGGCACTGACCGCGATTGCGTTCGGCGCCGATGTGCCGCTCGAACGGCTCGCCTATGATTTCATTGTCAGGCTCTGCCAGAGCGCGGACCAACTTGCTCCAAACAACGCGGCCGCACTGTCGGAGCAGGCGGTCGATCTCCTTGCGATGGCGCTCGGCGAGCGGCTCGGCAAGACGTCGCTGCCGTCCTCGACCCATCGCTCCGCCCTGCTCTACCGGCTAAAGGCGCACATCCGCGCGCATCTTGCTGATCCCGACCTCTCGCTCGCGGAGGCCGCGGCCGCGCTCGGCATCTCGCCGCGCTATGTCAACGATCTCCTCGCCGACGAGGACACCTCGTTCCAGCGCCATGTCCTCGCCGAACGCCTCGCCCAATGCAGGCGCGACCTCGCCTCGCCCGTGCTCGCCCATCGCCACATTAGCGAGATCGCCTTCGCCTGGGGCTTCAACGACCTCTCGCATTTCGGCCGCGTCTTCCGCGACCATTTCGGCATGTCGCCGCGCGACTTCCGGCAGAGCCAGTCGCGGCACTGACAGTCCAGTCAGCGATCACCTCGAGCCTTCGCTTCGAGCGAAGGCAGCGCTCGCCAATTCCAAATTGTCTTGCCTGCTGACCTGCCTCAAGCTGGCACGCATGAGGACCGACGCCACCATAAGCGGAACGGAGCTATTGCTTGGTGTGATCGCCATCCGGCTCGCGCTGCTCGTCCTGGTAGGCTGGGGGTTGACGCTCCTGCCGCGGCAGCCGGGTGACTACCAGCTCGCCTGCTTCTCCTCGTCCGCAACGACGATCGAAATCCAGCCCGAGGCGAAAGCGATCGACCCGCGCGTTGCCGACGCGGCCTTCGCTGACATGCTGCGGCACGACTAGGGCATTGCCAAGCCATGCCGGGCTCTCGCGAAAGCGCTCCCGACTCCTTTCTTTTCATGGCGGAAGCCCGGCTCCCGGCAGGGGAACTGTCCGTGTCCTGACGGGTTGCTGTCGATCCGGCAATTTCCTATTCGGAGATGAATCACGGCTCGAATCAACCGCGCCTCCATCATGTCATCCGCCCCGATCGAGCATGCCGACGGCCTGCCGCAGCCGCAGCGCAGCCAGGCGGTGCTGACCATTGCGCTTGGCATCATCATGGCGGTGGTCGACAGCGCCATCGCCAATGTGGCGCTGCCGACGATCGCGGCCGACCTCGATGCGAGCCCGGCCTTCTCGATCTGGATCGTCAACGGTTACCAGCTCGCGATCACGATCTCGCTGCTGCCGCTGGCTTCGCTTGGCGAGATCGTCGGCTATCGTCGCGTCTATCTGGTCGGGCTCGCACTGTTCACGCTCGCATCCGCGTTGTGCGCGCTGGCACACACGCTGCCGCTCCTGACAATCGCGCGCATCATCCAGGGCTTTGGCGCGGCCGGAATCATGAGCGTCAACGCGGCGCTGGTGCGCTTCACCTATCCGCGCAGCCAGCTCGGCCGCGGCATCGGGCTCAACGCGCTCGTGGTCGCCTTCTCGGCCGCGGTTGGCCCGACGCTCGCCGCCGGGATTCTCGCGATCGGAAGCTGGCCCTGGCTGTTCGCCATCAACCTCCCGCTCGGTGCGGTGACATTGCTGATCGGCTTGCGCAGCCTGCCGCACACCAGGCCCGCAAGCCGTTCCTTCGATTGGCAGAGCGCGGGGCTCTCCGCGATCACGTTCGGCGTCGGCATCGCCGCCGTCGACAGCGTCGGCCATGGCGAGGCGGCGGTCACCTGCCTCGTGCAGTTCGCCATCGCCATCGTCGCCGGCGCGCTGCTGATCTATCGCGAAACCCACATGACCTCGCCGCTGTTGCCGATCGATCTGTTGCGCATCCCGGTGTTCGCGCTGTCGATTGCGACCTCGATCGCATCGTTCTGCGGACAGATGCTGGCCTTCGTCGCGATCCCCTTTTATCTGCAGAGCCGCTTCGGCTATTCCGCCGTGCACATGGGCCTCTTGATCACGCCCTGGCCGATCGCGGTGGTTTTCGCCGCGCCCCTCGCTGGCCGCCTTGTCGAGCATTATCCCGCCGGCCTGCTCGGTGGTATCGGGCTCACGCTGTTCGCCTGCGGCCTCGGCGCGCTCGCCTTGCTGCCTGCAACGCCCGCGCCGTTCGACGTGATCTGGCGCATGGCGCTGGCCGGCGCCGGCTTCGGCCTGTTCCAGACCCCCAACAACCGCACCATGATCGCGGCCGCCCCGCGCGAGCGCGCCGGCGGCGCCAGCGGCATGCTGGGAACGGCCCGCCTGCTCGGCCAGACCACCGGCGCGGCACTGGTGGCGCTGTTCCTCGGCCGCTATCCGGTCGAAGGAACCCGGCTGGCGCTCCTCGCCGGTGTCGGCTTTGCACTCTGCGGCGCGGTGCTGAGCATGCTGCGACTGTCGCCCCCGGGCGCGCGCGGCGCCGAGCACGTTCGCGTGCAGGACGACCAGCGCCTGCGGGGTGAATGACGCCGCTACGGTGATGCGAGCAACAAAAAGACCGGCTTTTCAGCCGGCCTTTTCAACTCATCGCGTGCAAATCAGACTTTGACCAGTGGCCCTTTCGAGGTCGGCCCCTTGGAGCCGCCGGGACCGCCCGGCTTGGACTTGCCTGGCGGACGCTTGCGGGCGCCGGGCAGCTTCTCCTGCTTCGGCGTGACCGGGCCCTCAACGAACTCGAAGCCGATCTTCTCCTTGGTCTCGTCGGCCTCGTCCTTGACGAGAACGACACGAACATGGCCGCCGCCCTTGAGCTTGCCGAACAGCACCTCGTCCGCCAGCGGCTTCTTGATGTGCTCCTGGATCACGCGGGCCATGGGACGTGCACCCATCTGCTCGTCGTAACCGTGCTGGACCAGCCAGGTCTTGGCCGGCTCGGACAGCTCGATGGTGACGTCGCGATCGCCAAGCTGCGCCTCGAGCTGAAGCACGAACTTCTCGACGACGGTGCCGATCACCTCGACGCTGAGATGGCTGAACGAGACGATGGCATCGAGGCGGTTGCGGAATTCCGGCGCGAACTGCCGGTTAATCGCCTCGTGGTCGTCGCCTTCCCGCTTCGAACGGGTGAAGCCGAACGCCTGCTTGGCGAGATCCGCCGCGCCCGCATTCGTGGTCATGATCAGGATCACGTTGCGGAAATTGACCTGCTTGCCGTTGTGGTCGGTAAGCCGGCCGTGATCCATGATCTGGAGCAGCACGTTGTAGAGATCGGGATGCGCCTTCTCGATCTCGTCCAGCAGCACCACGCAATGCGGATGCTGGTCGACGCCGTCGGTGAGCAGGCCGCCCTGGTCAAAGCCGACATAGCCGGGAGGCGCGCCGATCAGGCGCGACACGGTGTGCCGCTCCATGTACTCCGACATGTCGAAGCGCAGCAGCTCGACGCCGAGCGTCGCCGCGAGCTGCTTTGCGACCTCGGTCTTGCCGACGCCGGTCGGACCCGAGAACAGGTAGCAGCCGATCGGCTTCTCCGGCTCGCGCAGGCCAGCACGCGCCAGCTTGATCGAAGCGGCGAGCGACTCGATTGCCCTATCCTGGCCGAAAACGGTGCGCTTTAAGGTCTGCTCGAGATGCTTGAGCACCTCGGCATCGTCCTTCGACACGCTCTTCGGAGGAATCCGCGCCATCGAGGCGATCGTGGTCTCGATCTCCTTGATGCCGATGGTCTTCTTGCGCTTGTTCTCGGAGACCAGCATCTGTGCCGCACCGGATTCGTCGATCACGTCGATCGCCTTGTCCGGCAGCTTGCGGTCGTGGATGTAGCGCGAGGAGAGCTGGACGGCGGCCTCGATCGCCTCGTTGGTGTATTTCAGCCGGTGGTAGTCCTCGAAATACGGCTTGAGGCCCTTGAGGATCGCGATCGCATCCTCGACCGTCGGCTCGTTGATGTCGATCTTCTGGAAGCGCCGCACCAGCGCACGGTCCTTCTCGAAGTGCTGACGGTATTCCTTGTAGGTGGTCGAGCCCATGCAGCGGATGGTGCCCGAGGCCAGCGCCGGCTTGAGCAGGTTCGATGCGTCCATCGCCCCGCCCGACGTCGCACCCGCACCGATCACGGTGTGGATCTCGTCGATGAACAGGATGGCGTTGGGGTGCGCCTCGAGCTCCTTCAGCACCTGCTTCAGGCGCTCTTCGAAGTCGCCGCGATAACGCGTGCCGGCGAGCAGCGTGCCCATGTCGAGCGAGAACACCGTCGCGGCCGCCAGCACCTCCGGCACCTCGCTGTCGACGATGCGCTTGGCGAGGCCTTCCGCGATCGCGGTCTTGCCGACGCCGGCTTCGCCGACGAACAGCGGGTTGTTCTTCTGCCGGCGGCACAGCACCTGGATCGCGCGGTTGATCTCGGAATTGCGTCCGATCACCGGGTCGATCTTGCCGTCGCGGGCCTTCTTGTTGAGGTTGACGCAATAGGTCTCGAGCGCCTCGCCCTTCTTCTTGGCGTCCTCGTTGCCCTTGGCCTCCGTCTCCTCGTCGACGCCGCGCACGGGCCGCGCTTCGGAGACGCCTGGCCGCTTGGCGATGCCGTGGCTGATGTAGTTGACCGCGTCATAGCGCGTCATGTCCTGCTCCTGCAGGAAATACGCGGCATGGCTCTCGCGCTCGGCGAAGATTGCGATCAGCACGTTGGCGCCGGTCACCTCTTCGCGACCGGACGACTGCACGTGGATCACCGCGCGCTGGATCACGCGCTGGAAGCCGGCGGTCGGCTTGGCGTCGTCGGCGCCATCCGTCACCAGGTTCTCGAATTCGGTCTCAAGATAGTTGACGAGACTCGTGCGGAGCTTGTCGAGATCGACGCTACAGGCGCGCATGACGGCGGCTGCATCGGAGTCGTCGATCAAAGAGAGCAATAGATGCTCGAGCGTCGCGTATTGGTGATGACGCTCGTTTGCGATCGCCAGTGCACGATGCAGGGATTGTTCAAGGCTTTGGGAAAAAGTCGGCATTCGCGTCCTCTATGGCCCCCACCATCATGATCGTCATCGCCCGGTCAGGCAACAACAACCTTTCTCACATATAGTTATACAAGAGCGCGGCGAAAGACCGGTTCCGCGACTCAGGCGGCTGCACACAAGGCCGGCATTTTCGATGCAAGACCCGTTCCGATTTGGGCGGGATCGGCGCCGGCACAGAATTCCGTAGTTCTGCCGGCTGCAGCGGATGCCGCGCGCAGACCTCGCGCGACGATCACACCGCCACTACGCAAGAGCCGGCTTCAAGCGCGCCGTGAGGCATCTTACTTCTTTTCCATCACGCATTGCAGCGGATGCTGGTGCTTGCGGGCGAAGTCCATCACCTGCGTCACCTTGGTCTCGGCAATCTCGTAGGTGAATACGCCGCACTCGCCGATGCCGTGATGATGGACGTGCAGCATGATCTTGGTCGCAGCCTCGACGTCCTTTTGGAAGAATTTCTCCAGTACATGGACGACGAATTCCATCGGCGTGTAGTCATCGTTGAGGATCAGCACACGATACAGGTTCGGCCGTTTGGTCTTCGGCTTGACCTTTGTAATGACCGACGTGTTCGGCCCGGAAGGGCCGCCCGAACGGTTTTCGTCGTTGCTCATCCGGGGAGCGGAGGCGGCGGTGACCGCTGGCAGGTCCAGTCTGGAAGTCAGTTGCGGCATGGCACAGGCGTTCAAATTCCCCAGGGAAGCGAATGACGGTCTGCGGCGCAGCTCAGTACCTCGGAGCCTCGCACAAGCGCGCCGCCTTTCCGGATCGCCGCTTCCGAGCGGTCCGGTCCGAACCGGATCGTTCGCTAGCAATATGGCCCTGCCCCCGGCTCGCCGCAAGCGTGCAAAGGTTTGGCCGATGCGGCCGCGGCGGTCCCGATTCCCGGCCCGGCGATCCAAACCAAGGTTAATCAATCCGGATCGATTTGACAAAAATTTCCACTGTGACTGTTTGGACCTGTTGACCAGGAACCCGGCCGTTAGCGCGACTGCGGCGGTTTCGACGGGATATCTCCGGCTTTCTACGGTCCCATTTACCGACCCTTCAAGGGCCTGGGGCGAAATCGGGCAAACCACAGATTTCGGGGGTCGTCATGCTTCACCTGCCCGTTGTCCGCCGCATTGGTCGACAGCTCGCCAGCTTCGGGAAGGCCGAGCAAGGCAACATCGCGGTGATCTTCGCCATCGCGCTCGTCCCAGTGCTGACCTTCGTCGGTGCCGCGATCGATTACAGCCGGGCCACCCGCGCGCGATCGTCAATGCAGGCCGCCCTGGATTCGACCGCGCTGATGCTGTCGAGGGACCTGACAGCCGGTACCATCTCCCAGTCCCAGATCAGCCAGAAAGCGGCAGACTATTTCAAGGGCCTGTTCGCCGGTAGCGAAGCCGCGGACACGGCAGCAAAGACAAGGGTTCAGCTAACGGCAACCTACACTGCGGCGACCACAAGCGCGGCAGCGAAGATCCTTCTGGAAGGCTCCAGCTACATCGATTCCATGTTCATGCAGATCGCCGGCTATCCGACGCTCGGCTTCAATACCACGTCGACCGCAACCTGGGGCAACGCGAAGATGCGCGTGGCGCTCGCGCTCGACAACACGGGGTCGATGGCTCAGAACGGAAAAATGACGGCATTGAGGAATGCAGTGGCCGGAAGCGGCGGCCTGATCGACCAGCTCAGCGCGCTCAGCAAGAACGATGGCGACGTCTACATTTCACTCGTTCCTTTTGCCAAAACCGTCAATGTCGGAGCAAGCAATTACGGCCAGAGCTGGATTGACTGGACGGACTGGCTCAATCCGCCCACCGCACAGCCGGCGAACGTGGTCGGGAATTACCAGGCGAGTCTTCCGATGAATTGGCACGCAGTGGGACCCGGGGCGCGCTGCCCCTGGTCAAACAACAGCGGCGGCTTCTACTGCACGAGCGGAGCGACCAACAACAGCTCGAAATACACGGTCAGTGGCGTCAACGTTGTTCCCCCGAGCGGCTACATCTGCCCGGGCGTCGACGCCAATTCCCACACCATGTACAACGGCTGCTGGGAGAGCAAGTCTGCGGGCAATGGAACGTTCTGCTCCGGCAGCTCAAGCTGCAGCTGCCCGCTCGATGCCTCGGGCAACAGCGTCTCCGGTTGCAGTTGCACCGGCAGCGGCAACGGAAAATCGTGCACCGGCCAGCTCTATACCCACGATTGGACACAGCCTGGGCCGAACGACCTCACCCATAACCTGAATCAGCCGCGGGTGAGCGCCGTCGTCGGCTTCGCCAACAACAAATGGACTGCCAGCAACCCGACCCCCACCGTTCAGAACAATTGGCAGCAGGCATCCACCAACCCGATCAACACATGGACGGGCTGTATCGCTGATCGCACCCAGCCCAACGACGCAACCGGTACGTCCCCTTCGTCGTCCAATACCGCAACGCTGTTCCCGGCCAACCAATATTTCGAAAACAGCACCGCCTATTGCAGCGACAGCTCTTCGCCCCAGCTCAAGCCGATCATGCCGCTCACCTACAATTGGAGCGCATTGAAGACGGCGGTCAACGCCATGCAACCCACCGGCGGCACAAATCAGGCGGTCGGCCTGGCTTGGGCCTGGCAATCTCTGCTGCAGGGCAATCCCCTGAACGCGCCCGCAGAGACTGGAACCGTCAACACCACTTACAATCGGGTGATCATCCTGTTGTCTGACGGTCTCAATACCGAGGACCGCTGGCCGGCATATGGCAACGGCAGCAATCAGACCACCACCTACGGCAACAGCACCTTCCCCGGCTCGATTGACGCCCGACAGCAAGTCCTGTGCGACAACCTGCACAACGCCAAGGATTCCAATGGCGCATCGATGTACACGATTTACGCAATCCAGGTGAACACCAGCGGCGACCCGACTTCGGCCATCCTCAAATATTGCGCGAGCAGCCCGGACAAGTTCTACGAGATCAAGAGCTCGACCGAGATCGCGACCATTTTCAATACGATCGGAACCGCGCTGAGCAAGCTGCGCCTGGCGAGGTGATCAACGTTTCCCACCGGCAAAAAAAGCCCGGCTGATCAGCCGGGCTTTTCGATTCCAAGACGTCCCGGAAAGCTCAGTTCGCAGCCGGGGTGAACTTCGACACAATGGTCTCGACCGGCTTGAGCGCCTGCTTGGCGAGGTCGCTGTAGAGACCGGCGATCTTCTGCGATTCCGCAACGAAGGTCTCGTAGGCGGAACGGGCGAAATCGGTCTGCGCTTCCATCGCCTTGTCCAGCGACTTCACGCCCGAGAGCTTTTCGACGAAGGACTTGGTGTCTTCGAACGACTTCTTGGTGTAGTCGCCATAAGCGCTCGCGATCGCCTGAAGGCCGTGCTGCACGGAGGTCGCGGAGGCGACGCACTGCTCGAACTGCTCTTTCCCGTAGTTCTGAAAGTCTTCAACCTTGAACATGTCGGAATCCTTTTCCCTGGCTCTCGTCGGGAAGCCCCGGCTCCCTGACTTTGCCTACAATTAGTGCAGCGCACAAAAAAGTCAAGAATCTTGTGCGTCGCACAAAAGCAGATTTAAATCGCGAAGATTCCCGGGGTTTTCCGCAAGGGTTCCTTAAGCTTTTGGAAACCGCGGCCCCCTACCCTGATTCCCTGGACGTGTTCACTTTCGCAGGCGGCCAAAGCCGTTTGAGAACATCACCTTAGCCAGAACAGCGGCTCAGGTCCAAACGTCCCCCGCGGTGAACATCAGCGGAGGGACAGCCTGAGCAGGTAATGATCCCGGGTCGATTGGGCACAATTTTGCCTCACGAGCCGGTGATCAAGTCAGAAACGGGGACGGGGTTCCATGCTTCGTAACAACTTGTCTGCCTCGCGCTTGGCGCGGGTTGGCGTTTTCGGGCTTCTTACGGTCACCACCGTAATCATCGTCACCACCGACGCTGCCGAAGCACGGCGCCACCGGCGCCATTACGCGCACCATCGGGTGCAGCGCGAGGTGTCCGAGAGCTCCAGCTCAAAATTTGCGTCCATCATTGTCGACGGCAATTCCGGCACGGTGCTCCAGTCGACCAGCCCCGACGCACTGCGTCACCCCGCCTCGCTCACCAAGATCATGACGCTCTACTTGCTGTTCGAGCGCCTCGAATCCGGCAAGCTGAAGCTCGACAGCGAGATGCCGGTGTCGCAGCATGCCGCCGACCAAGATCCGACCAAGCTCAACCTCCGCCCCGGCCAGACCATCCGCGTCGAGGACGCGATCAAGGGCCTCGTGACGCGTTCCGCCAATGACGCCGCCGTGGTGATCGCAGAAACGATCGGCGGCGACGAGAGCGATTTCGCCCAGATGATGACGCGCAAGGCACGCGCGCTCGGCATGTCCAAGACCGTCTATCGCAACGCTTCGGGCCTGCCGAACGACGAGCAGGTGACGACCGCACGCGACCAGGCCACGCTCGGCCGCGCCATCCAGGAGCGCTTCCCGCGCTACTATCGCTACTTCGCGACCGCCTCGTTCAACTGGCGCGGACAGTCGATCCGGAACCACAATCACCTGCTCGGCAATGTCGAGGGCGTGGACGGCATCAAGACCGGCTACACCCGCGCTTCCGGTTTCAACCTCGTCACCTCGATGCGCCGCGGCAATCGCCATCTGATCGGCGTTGTGCTCGGCGGCCGCAGCGGCAGCTCCCGCGACGCGATCATGCGCAATCTGCTCGCGGAGAATCTCGAGAAGGGCGCGACCACCCACACCGTCGCCGCCGTCACCGAGCGCAACGGCGCCGACGCCAGTGCCGAGGTCGCCGACGCCTCGGATGCTCCACGCTCTGCCCCGCAGGTCCAGGCCGCGGCGGCCCCTGCTCCCGAGGCCGCCTCGTCCCGCCTTGCCGCGCGTCTGTCGACGCTGGCGGCTGCGACTGCCGCGATGCCGCCGGCTCAGGCCAAGCCTGAAGTTCGCCCGGCTGAAGCCAAGATCGAGCCGGCGCCGCTCACCAATGGCGTGATCTCAAGCCAGCCGCTGTCCATCATCCCCGGCTCGTCCGAACCGATGAAGCCGGTCCGGGTCAAGACCGTTCAGGTCAAGGCCGGCGCCGTGAAAGTCGCCTCCGCTGCCCCGGCGCAGGTGTCGCCACCGGTCACGAACACCATTCCGTCCCGGTCCGATGTCCCGGAAACGTCCGGCGCCGTCGTCGCCCGGGCCGATCTCATCAACAGGCCCGAAATCCCGAGCCAGCCGGAAGCGCCGAAGTCCGAGATCGCCCGCACCGAGCTGCCACGGCAGCCGGCGGGCTTCGGCACCGGCAACGGCATCCTCGGCGTGCTGCCAGCCGCACCCGCCGCCGCTCCCGCCCCGGCCGCTCCGAAGCTTGCTTCCGCCGATCCGGCGCCGCGGCCAATCCAGATGAGCGCCACGACCAAGCCAGTCGTCACCCACAGCGGCTGGATCGTCCAGGTCGGTGCGCTCGAGAGCGAGAGCGAAGCCCAGCAACGCATCGACGCCGCCCGCAGCTCGGCCCGCGGCCTGCTCAGCAAGGCCGACCCGTTCACCGAGCCGGTCGTCGCCAAGGACAATCGCAAGCTCTACCGTGCCCGCTTCGCCGGGCTCGAGCGCGACCAGGCCGAAGCGGTCTGCCGCACCCTGAAGCGCGCCGAAATCTCCTGCATCACCGTGCGCAACTGATCTCTCGAGTCTCTCAAAGCAAATGCCCGCCTTGCGCGGGCATTTTCGTTTTGGGGTGACGCCGAGGCTGTTCCGCGACAACCTCTCGTCAACAATTTACGGTTAAAACTTTCCTCAAGGGATCGACCACGCCGACAATGGCGGGCATCGGGGCGACGGCAGACAGAGCAAGCGGAGCTCACGCGGTACGGGCGTTTGTAGCGTGGTGCCGGAGTTAGCCGTTATGCGTACGAAGCAGAGTATCCTTGGCCTCGTTTACACGGGCAGCGAGATACGTCGAGCCCCCCTGGTCGGGATGGAGTTTCTTCATCAGGGACTTGTGAGCCCTGCTGATGTCGTCACGCCCCGCGCCCGGCTGCAAGCCAAGGATCTGATAGGCCTCCTCCGCCGTCATTTTGCCGCTCGCCGCCGTGCGACGCTGCCGCCCTGCCGCATCGCCCTGCGCGTTCTGACGCCAAGCGGGAAACCGGCGGTCCAGATAGCTTTCAAGTAAGGCCACACTCTCGGCATCGAACGCCGGCACCATCGCCAGCAGGCCGGCAAGATCGAACTCGCCGAGATCGCGCCCGGCATGAGGTCCGGCAACGATCCGGCCTGTCAGCTGGCCGGTGTCGTGGTCGAGCCGCATGTCGAGGAATTGCGAACGCACGCGCGAGGCCTGTCCGGAGGCGCGCGTCGCGCCGCCGCCGAACAGCCCTCCGACATTGCCGAAGCCGGCGTTGGCCAAGGGTGTCCAGCCGAGCAGCCCGGCGCCGAAGATGCCGAGCGGAATCGCGACCGCCAGTTCTCCCCGCAGACCCGTGAACGCTGCGACCGCCAGCGCCACCACGCCGCCACCGAGCTTGATGGTGCGCGCCAGCACCGCCGGATTGGCGGAGCGGAACATCTGGAGCAGCAGATAAAGCGTGATAACGGCGACAGCGCCGGCGAGCAGGGTCATGGGCGGAATATAGTCGCGCTCTCGGCAAAATGCATCGCGTTCAGCTTCCGCAGCCGGTCGCCAGCCTGATCGCTACCTCATCTGGCCGATCAGCTTCGCCGCAGCGCTCGCGCTCTTCGCCAATTCCAGCAGCGCTTCACGGCCGCCGGCGGCGTAAGCCGCGGCCGCCCGCAACAGCTCGCGCAACTGCGCCGCCGCGCCAGGATCGAACCGGCACCAGGCACCGCCGGTCAGGCGCGCGATCTCGCGAAAGGTCCGCTCGGCCACGGCGTCATGGCCTTCCTGAAACACAAACACCGGCACCTTGAGCATGCCAAGCTCGCCGGCCCTGGCGCAGAGTTCGTCGGCGTTCTCCTCCATGGCATCGCCAACGAAGACGACGGCCCGCACGCCGGACGCGACGGCCTCGCGCCGGGCCTCGCTCAGCACCTTGCCGATCTGGGTGTCGCCGCCGCGGCAATCGATCTTGCTCATCAGCGTCGCAAGCCTGGCGCTGTCGGAGATCCACGCCGTCGCACGGCATTCGTTGAAGCCGCGATAGTAGACGAGCCGGACGTCGAGGCTGCCGAGCGCCGCAGTCTCGCGAAACATGTCGGCTTGGAGCGCGCAGGCCATGTCCCAGGTCGGCTGCCGGCTCATCGTCGCATCCAGCGCGAAGATCAGCCGCCCCCTCGCGCCGGGCGCATGCGGTGACAACGCACGCGCCTTGGCGACAAAGGCGGCAATGTCATCCGAGGTGGACGTTCCGGCCTGCGGCACTGCGCCGCCGGCTTTCGTCGAGACGGCATCGCCGCGCGGTTTGATGGGGTCGCCCGACATCGCTGCTCAACCATGCGTGGGCGATTAATGTGGTGGGCGCGGACAGCCCGGTCAATGTGCAAAGCCTCCGCGGACGTAAGCCGGCGGAGGCTTCGAGATCGGTATCAATGAGGGAGGCGTCAGCTCTTGGCAGGCGCCATCAATGCAACTGGACCCGGCTCGAGAATCTTGGGCGGAGACGATTGCGTGTCGACCGGTCCGACGTCGCTGTCGGTGGCGCTCAGGAACCTGTCGAGCATGCTCTGGATCGAGTTCTTGGCCGCATCCGGACCGGTGTCGCGCATGTCATTATGTTGGAACTCGGTCTTCACGACCTGAATGCCCGCCTTCTCGCACTCCTCGTCCGTGGGGATCACGCCCGCATCGGCCTTGAACTGGGGATCGGTGGAACGGAACGACAGGATCTTGAATTTGCCGGCCGTGACGAAGGGAACGCGCAGATTGTCGAGCGTGACGACCTTCTTGACCTCATCCGGATACTGCTTGGCGAAATACATCGTGATGTCGCCGCCCATGGAGTGACCGACCATGGTCACCTTGTCGTAGTCGGCATTCGGCTGGACCTTCTTCATCTCCTGCATGGCGAGATGAATGTTGGCGACGCCGCGCAGGATCTGCGGCAGCCGGCCGACATAGAGCTCGCCCGGCTTGGTCACCATCGGAGGGTCGGTCGGCAAATCATGCTGCGGGCTCACGACCATGTAGCCGCGCGCAGCGAAGATGTTGGCGAGGAAGCCGTACTCGGTGTTCTTGACGGTGTTGCCATGATTGATCACGGCGACAGGCAACTTAATCATGCCGGCGTTGGCCTGCATTTCCTTGTCGCGGCGCACCGCGATGTGGACGGGCACCGGGCGATTGTCGCGCGAAGCGTCGTAGAAGGTGATGGTCTCGTGCTTGATGGCCCACTTGCTCGCCGTGAAATAGGCGATGCCGCAGAGAGCACTGACCGAAACCAGAACGGCAATTCCACGCTTCATCTTCGTCCTCAGCCGCAGGCTCTTGCGGCCTGATCCCTGTTGAAAATCGTGTTCTCCGGGGCTCTTTGTCCCCTTGTCGCCTATTCCCTAATATATGTCACAGCAGCGTGACAGGAAGGCTAAATATTGTGAACCGGCAGCCCTTTCATTGTGCGTCGCACACGTTTGTTGGGCACCCTTTGTCATAAGGCTTCGTCAGGGTGCAGGTCACCATCCGACGCAACCGGGCCCGATCGGGTTCAATTCGTAGTCAACGTGAGATGAAAACGCGCGGAGCGCGGACCGAGTTCCCGCGGCAACTGGCTCGGATTTGACGGAAAGTAGCAATATACCGCGGCCTCAGGCGCCGAGGATGTCGTGGACCTCGAGCGGCTTGTCGACCTGATTGAACCATTCGGCACGGTTGGCGGCGCGGCGGCGGCCGCGCTCATCGAGCGGCAGCTTGAGCTGGCGGAGCAGGCTGGTCACCTCCTCCCGCGCGGTGAGATGGCCGAGATTGGGCCGCATGCCGAGCGTGGCCTCGTCGATCTCGTCGAGGGCGGTCAGGCCACGCGGGAAGAATTCGCGATAGACGACACGTTCGGCGAAGCCGTCGACGTAGCGGAAGCCGAGCCGCAGCGACAAATCCTTCAACCCCTCGGCGACGAGCTGCTTGTTGCGGGAGCCGAGCATCGACAGGCGGTTGCGCACCACGATCCAGTCGGTGGTCGCGCCGTCGAGCTGGCGGCGCTTGCGCCTGACGTCGCGCACCATCTCCGCGTAATGGCTCTCCCCCGTGACCGCGTAGTTGGCGGCATCGACGGTGCCGAGCACGTCGAAATCGAGAAAGCTGTCGTTGATCGGCGTCACCAGCGTGTCGGCCATCGAATGCGCCAGCCGCATCAGGTAGCTGTCGGTGCCGGGCGTATCGATGACGATGAAGTCGAAGCTGCTTTCGACTGCCGAGACCGCCTCCATGAATTGCAGGAACTCGGCATTCTCGTTCTCGGCGATCTGCATGGTCTCGCCGAGCTTGATGCAGCGATGCACCGGCAGCTCGAGGTCGAGCTTGGTGCGGCGCGCCCAGGCTGAACGGTTGCTGATGTAGCGGGTAAAGCTCTGCTGGCGGCAGTCGAGATCGATGGTGGCGACGCGCTGGCCGGCCTTCAGGAGCGCAACCGCGATGTGCAGGGCGGTCGTCGATTTTCCGGAGCCGCCTTTCTCATTGCCGAGCACGACCACATGCGCCGAGCCGGATTGGCCTTGGCTAGCCTGCACAAGCATGGCGATCCTCAATACCCCTAACGAATATCTTCGAGTTGACCGCATCGGCGGTCAAGTGAAATGCGTGACAGGTAATGCAAATTGCAATGCGCCGTTCTTCGTTATGAATTGCGGCGGCATCTTTTCGTCTGTGGTCCAGCCCACAATGTCGCGACATTCTGCGCAGCCTTGGCCGGGATGCTGTGCCGCATCCGGATGCATGGTGTCCATGATCGCCGCTTGTTAAGGTTAGCCGGTCGCGCGCCGGCCGCACCCGCACTGATTCCCAACCCTATCGAGTCCTGATGTCATCAAGTCCCTTGATCGCCCGCACGGTCCCTGCCCTGCGGCGCGCCGTCGACACTCTCCGCAAGCGAAAGGCCACGATCGCACTGGTCCCGACCATGGGGGCACTCCATGATGGGCATGTGTCGCTGGTTCGCCTCGCCAAGCGACGCGCGAGCCGCGTCGTGGTGTCGATCTTCGTCAACCCCACTCAGTTCGCCCCGACCGAGGATTTTGGCGCCTATCCGCGCACCTGGAAGGCCGACATCGCCAAGCTCGCGGCCGAGGACGTCGATGTAGTCTGGCACCCCGGCGTCGAGGCCATGTATCCGGAGGGCTTTGCCACCCGCATCGTGCCGGAGGGGCCGGCGCTGGCCGGGCTCGAGGACCGCTTCCGCCCGCATTTCTTCGGCGGCGTCGCCACCGTCGTCGGCAAGCTGTTCACGCAATGCCGGCCCGACTTTGCGATCTTCGGCGAGAAGGATTTTCAGCAGCTGCGGGTGGTGGCGCAGATGGCGCGGGATCTCGACCTCGGCGTCAAGGTCATCGGCTCCCGCACCGTGCGCGAGCGCGACGGGCTCGCGATGTCCTCGCGCAACGTCTATTTGTCACCACAGGAGCGGCAGACCGCAATCACGCTTTACCGCGCCATGAAGGAGAGCGCCGGGCGCATCCGTGCAGGCGATGCGATCGCGCCCGCCATGGCCGGCGGCGCCGAGATGATCAAGGCGGCCGGTTTCGCCCTCGACTATTTCGAAGCCCGCCATGCCGCGACGCTGGCGCCGGTCACCTCGCGCAAGGACGGACCCTTGCGGATCCTGGTCGCGGCCAAGCTCGGCACCACCCGGCTGATCGACAATATCGCGGTTTAGAGCAATCCGAGATCACGCAGCTCGCGCCGCATCGGCTCCGGCATCGCCGCGATCGAGCCGGCGGCGGACTTGCCGAGATCGGCGGGCACCGAATCATCGGTCAGATAGCGCCAGCCCTGGAACGGGCGCATCGGCCGCGGCGACACCGAGATCACCTTCGGCTGCATCACGATCCGGCAGCGCCCGATGCCGTCCTTATCACGGAACGGCTCGATCCCGATGATCTTCTCCCGCGCGGCGATCTCGCCCTTGATGACCCAATAGAGCGAACCGCCCGAGAGGATCTCGGCGTCGCGCTTGGGCACCATGCGGGTGATGTGGATGTGACGTTGCGGCAGACCCTTCTTCTTGGCGGTCTGCATCCGTTCGGCGATCCACTCCTTCAATTCCTTGACGGAGTCGCAGCCGACAGCGAGCTTGATCAGGTGTAGCGGCATGCCCCAGCATTAGCCGGGCAGCCGCGCATTTGGAATGCCGATCTACTCGTTATCCGCAGCCGCTGGAGCAGCCGCCGAGGCTGGCGGGGGCGCGAGCGGAACCGGCGCTGCGGGAGAACGCGCTGCCTTTGGAGCAGGCGGCTTCTTCGCGGCCGATGCAGTTGGTGCCGCAGGCGCTGCGGCCTGTGCCGAGGCCGCTGCCGGCGCGCGCGCTGCCGGCGCTGCGTTTGCGGCCGGTGCCGCCTGGCGCGTCGCCGCGGTCGGCGGCTCCGGATTCATGATGCTGACCGGCGGCGTCGACGAGGCGCTCGGGAACTCGGCATTGGTCGGCTTGCCCGTCGGCATCGACGGCGGCAATCCGGAAAGCGCGCCGGTAGCCGGCATCGCCAGCGCCGTTGCGGGCGCGTTCCAGGTCGGCGCATAGCGCGCAACCAGCGTGTCGTAGCGATGGGAATCCATGTTGGCGGCGACCTGCTGCTGGTCGGTCAGCGAGCGGAACGCAGCGCAATCGAACTGCGTGCAGCCGTCGCGCGCGACCAGCACATGGGCGACGAGGCCGTAGCGATCACGCTCCAGCGATTTGCGCAGCACCTTCAGGTCCAGCGTCAGGCTCTTCTCGGCCGTGGCGACGTCGCCGAGCGCGGTCAGCCGGTCGATCCTGGCGGCGGTATAGGAGACGGCGGCAGCCGCTGCCTCAGGCGCGCCGAACAGCGCCTTCTCGCAGCCAACGGCCACGGCATCGCCGGCGAGATCGTCGAGGCAGGACAGCGCCGGCAGGCTCGCCGTTACCGCCTGCGCGCGCGCTTCGGCCGGGGTGGCCTGCCCCTCTGAACCATAGACGCGCACCGTGGCCGCCCCGGCGATCGCAATGGACAGCAGCGTGATCACGGTCAACGCGCCGTTGGCGACCGACCTGTCGGCGCGCAGCAGCGTGATCAGCAGGATCAGCCCGAAGAATCCGGCAGCCAGCAGCGTCATCCACATCGGGAAGGCCGGCCAGCGCCAAATTTGGTCGAGCGACCAGGTCATACGCGACGTCCTCTCACGCGAGCAAAGAGCGAATGGTCAAGCGAGCACCGCGAGTCGGCAACTGCCCCCGCCCCACCTTGCGAAGCCGAAGCGGGCCTTTTGACGGCGAGAGGATACAATTCCGGGAGGCGCCAATGCGCAGGGTAGCGTCCGTCTTCAGGAGAGCGCGAGCTGGCTTTCCTTGGCGACGCGCTCGAAGGCTTCGGTCGAGCTCTTGATCCGGTACTGGCAGTCGTCGCCATCGGTCGGCAGCAGACGGATGATCTCATACGCGCCGCTGGCAGCCGGACGCGCCACATTGCTGGCCGTGAACAACACGCGCGTTCCCACGGGGAATTTGTGCTTCAACACCCTCTCCATCACTCAAACAGCGCCTGCCTCGCCCAGTGTCCCACTGCGATGGCCGGCCGGAAACCCGGGCCGTCGTATAGCACGAGCCCCGCCCGTTTGGCCAGCGTCATGCCGGCATGACAACCGCGCCAATTTGACAGTCTTTTCAGAACGATAGAGATGGACCGGCGGGCCGATGATACCGCCGGAGCAGCCCCGTCCGGCGGCATGTCGCAGCCGGATGTCGCAGCGTGGGGAATCACGGCGGTGGCAGGAGCGCCGCCAGCCGGCGCGCGGGCCGGCCTTCCCGTCCGGACCAGCGGTCAGGCGTCCTCGAACTTCTCGATGCGAAGCGTTTCGGCGAGCCCGTCCCGGGTCCATTCCTGGAACGCCGGCAGCGCCTGCATCGTGTCCATGTAGGCCTTGGTCTCGGGCGTGACCTCGATCGCATAGGTGCGGAAGCGGTGCACGACCGGCGCGTACATCGCATCCGCCGCGCCGAAGCGGCCGAACAGGAACGGTCCCTTGGCGCCATACCGGGTCCGGCACTCGCGCCAGATCTCCTGCACGCGCGCGATATTGGCCTTGGCGTCCGCCGACAACGTCACCGGGCGCACGGGGCGGTGCAGGTTCATGCCGCATTCGTTACGTAAGGCCATGAAGCCGGAATGCATCTCGGCGCACACCGACCGGGCATAAGCGCGCGCGGCGACATCGTCGGGCCACAGCTTTTTCTCCGGGTAGCGCTCGGCGATGTATTCGATGATGCTGAGCGAGTCCCACACCGTGATGTCGCCATCGACCAACACCGGCACCTTGCCGGCGCGGCTGAAGGACAGGATCTGCTCCTTGTCGGCGGGATTGTCGGTGTAGAGCGGGATGACGGTCTCCACGAAGGGGATGTCGCTGGCGCGCAGTGCAAGCCAAGGCCGCATCGACCATGACGAGTAGTTCTTGTTGCCGATCGCGAGTTTCAGCGCAGCCATGTCGTCAATCCTCCCCGAGACGTCCTGAAGCGAGCTGCTTTTAACGCCATAGCCTGCCCCCAATCAATCGTTGCCGCGCCTTGCCATGCGTGGCAATCGTTGCCGCCCGCGAGGAGACGGACATGAGCAGGCACTGGGTCGACATTACCGCCGTCGGCTTCTTCATCATCGAATGGCTGGTCTACGCGCTGACGCTGGAGCATTCGGCCTATGGCCGCGACAGCCTGTCGGCGCGCATGAATCGCTACCGCGAGGTCTGGGTGCGCCAGCTGCTCGAGCGCGACACGCGCATGGTCGACATGCAGATCATGGCCTCGCTCCAGAACGGCACCGCCTTCTTCGCCTCCACCAGCCTGTTCGCGCTGGGCGGCGCGCTGGCGCTGCTGCACGCCACCAACGACGCCATCACGATCCTGAGCAAGCTGCCGATCGACCTCAGCCCCTCGCCCGCACTGTGGGAGCTGAAATGCGTCGGCCTCGTGCTGATCTGCGTCTACGCCTTCTTCAAGTTCGCCTGGGCCTATCGCCTGTTCAACTATGTCGCGATCCTGTTCGGCGGCATGCCGCCAGCGTCCCAGCGCGACACGGTGGAGGCGGAAGCCCATGTCATCCGCACCACGCGCCTGTTCGAATCCGCAGGCCGCCATTTCAACCGCGGCCAGCGCGCTTTCTTCTTCGCGCTCGGCTATCTCGGCTGGTTCGTCAGCCCCTGGCTGCTGTTCGCGACCACGGCGGCCGTGGTGGTCGTGACCTGGCGACGGCAATTCGCGTCCAGTGCCTGGGCGGCGATGGCGCCGGAGGTGGTGGCGGCTGACGAGGAGAAGAAGCGCGGTCATTGATGCACTGCCGTGCCGGACACGGCGCGGCACGAAGTGACGCGACGCAGAGCCGGGACCCGGCCCACACGGGAAGGCGCTGCGATATAGGCCCCGGCTCTGCAGCGCATCGCTGAAGGGCGCTGCGCTGCGTCCGGGGCACGAGAGGAGAGTGAGGCATGCTCTCTCAACGTCATTGCGAGCGCAGCGAAGCAATCCAGAATCCCTCCGCGGAAAGACTCTGGATTTGCTTCGCTGCGCTCGCAATGACGGAGCATGGTGAACCAACGTCATTCTCCAACACACATTCAACGTGCAGACACGCCTTCGCATTCTCGCGGCGCGTTTCGCCCGAGCTTTGCTTGATCTCTCCACCCTCAAAGCCGGAGGGCGCAGGAAAGGCCGGGTGCCGGCTGGCACCCACGGTCCGCTGTGCGAAAGGCACACGCAGAAGAACTGCACAGCGGCATACAGGTGAAGCCCAACACACGGCCTTCCCTGCGCAGTGGTTTGACGGCTTATGCCGCGCTCTCCCGGGAGCCGAGTTCGTTCTGGCCTCCCTCACTCCAGCGAAAGTCACGGACACCGCGCCGGTTGACGCCCATGCCGCATCCGCCAGGGCTTGACCGTAGCAACGACGGCCAGGACCACACGGTTTTGCCGTACGCGCGGCTCGCCTGCGCCGCAGGGTTCGACGGCGTTGTGCACCTTGCCATCGACATGCTGGCGCGACGAACCTGACAGCGCCGTCCGTCTGCGCGAAGCTTAAGGGCTCACGGAGAGCAATCCGCCCTGCCCTTGGCCTCTCGCGCCCGACGCTGCCGCGTCCACCGCAAGCCCGGCTCCGCGATCATCACGACACATGATCGCCCCTCTCGGATGAGCCGGGGTGGGCGATACATACGTCATTTCCGAATTTCGGTAAAGGAGAATATTTTGCGCAATCGGGATTGACAGAGCCGCGACACAGGCGCGGCGACGGATCGAGCGCGGCGCGATCGGGGAAAGTGTCAATGGCGAGCAATCACCCGGATTACGCTGCGCTCCGTTCGGGCTACACGACTATGTCCTAGCCCCCGCCGAAATCCCGCGGGCTGAACGGCAAATCCAGCACCTTCCATTCCCCGTATTTGTCGGCCGGCAGCATCTTGTAGGGCTGGCAATTCTGGAGTGCGCTCATTGCGGACTTGACGATGGCGACGCCCTTCGCGGACGGCGGGGCTTCCATCAGGATCGGCTCGCGTGCCAGCGTGCCGTCGGTGGCGAACACCGTGCGCAGCTTGATATAGACGTTGTCGGTCGGCGCGACCCCGGACGGCAGCTTGGCGCAGTTTTTCAGGTGACGGCGCAGCTCGGCGATGACCTCGGACGGCAGCTTGGCGGCGATCGAATCCTTGGCGTCGCCGCCGACGTTCTTGGGGGCGTCTTTCGGCAGCTCCGTCAATTCAGGTGGCAGGCCCAGCATGACGCCGTACTTGACGGTGACGTCGGGCTCCGGAGCCTGATAGGCCGGCGGCGGTGCGGCCTGGGGCTGCTGCATCACCTGTGATGGCGGCGTCGGAGGCAGCGGCATGCCCTGAGGCGGCGGTTGCGGCATCGGCTGCGGCAGGGCTTGCTGCGGAGGCTGTTGCGGCTGTGCATTGACCTCGCGCGGGTTCGGCGGCGAAGGCTGTTTCTGCAATTGTTGCTGCTGCGCAGAACGTTGCGGCTCGGGCGAAGCCTGCGGTGAGGGCGATGGCGCGGCTTGCTGCTTGGCCGTCGCATCCGACTTGTCGGCGAAATCCAGCTTCGGCAGCTTCAGGTCGGGTTTCGGCTCCGGCGGCTTCTCCCTCGCCTCTTCCTGGGCCCTCTGCTCGGCTTTGGCCTCCTCCTTCACCTGCTCCGGCGTGACGATGTCGACCGTAACAGTCTCGGGTGGCGCGGCGTGGAACGGATGGACTTCGCTGATCAGGATGATCAGCGCCACCAGCGTCAGATGCGCGATTGCCGACGCCGCCAGGTCCGTCCGTATGATCTTCCGCAGTTCCATCGATTGACTTCAGGTTGCCGCGCTGGTCCTAGCATAATGGAAGCCCCCCTCAATCCCATTTCGGCGCGAAGCCGAAGTCGGTCAGGCGTCCCCTGGGATTGGCGAGCGCGGCGATCCGGCCCATCTCGTCCTCCGACAGTTCGAAATCGAAGATCTCGATGTTTTCCGACAGACGCTCGACGCGCGAGGTGCGCGGGATCGCGGCGACATTCTGCTGCATCAGCCAGCGCAGGCACACCTGCGCCGGGCTCTTGCGATGGACGCGGCCGATCTCCGCGAGCGTCTGGTCGGACTTGATGCGGCCCTTGGCGATGGGACTGTAGGCGACGAGAGCAAGACCATGCTGGTCGCAGGCCGCCCTCACCTTCGCCTGATCCAGATAAGGGTGATATTCGACCTGATTGCAGACAAGCGGCTCGGGCGATAACGCCACCGCCTGCTCGATCAGCGCCACCGTGAAATTGGAAACGCCGATGTGGCGGGTCAGGCCCATGCGCTTCGCATGCGACAGCGCTCCAAGCGTCTCCGCCAGCGGCACATGCGAATTCGGCCAGTGCAGCAGCAACAGATCGACGGAGGGAAGTCGCAGGCGGGCGAGGCTCTCCTTGACCGAGCGTTCGAGATCGTGGGGCGCGAAATGGTTGGTCCAGACTTTCGTCGTGAGGAAGATGTCGTCGCGGCGCACGCCCGAGGACCGCAAGCCGTCGCCGACCTCGCGCTCGTTGTCATAGGCCTGCGCGGTATCGATGTGGCGATAGCCGAGCCGCAGCGCCTGCTCGACAATGCGAGCGCATGGCCGGCCGCCCAATTCCCAGGTCCCGAGCCCGATCGCCGGGATCCTTGCACCATTGGCCTCGACGAACAGCATGAGGAATCCTCTCTGTTGCGGCAGCCCCAAATCATCCGGCCGTCATTATGGACCCGGCCCATGACGCTGCCAACGGACGCCGCGACAGTTCGGCCGGATATTCAACGCAATGCTAACGGCAGGTTCGCGCGAGCTCTTGGCGTTCCGTCCTTAGCGTCAAACTTTGGCGAGCGCCTGGAAGACCGTATCCGGCGCATGCGCGATCACGGCGAGCAGCGCGCGGGCCGGTCCGCGCGGGGCGCGCTTGCCCTGCTCCCAGTTGCGAATGGTCTCGACTGGGACGCCGAGTTTTGCGGCGAACTCCATCTGCGTGAGGCAGGCGCGGCGGCGCAAATCGCGCACCGCGAGCGGGCCGGCATCGCCCGGCGCGACATTGGCCGCCGGCTGGACCGGAAATTCCTGTCCGTCCCGCAATTCGACGATCCGTCCGTCCGCCTTCAGCCGCAACCGCATGCTCATTCCCCCAAGCGGGGCGATGATGCGGCAGGTCGCTTAAGTTCGGATTAAGAGAGCGGTCTCGTGCCCCGGACGCAGCGCAGCACTTCTTCAGCGTTGCGCTGCAGTGTCGGGGCCCATCTCGTGGGTCTCGTCCCTATCGCTTTTTGGGTCCCGGTTCTGCGCAGCAACGCTAAGGGCGTTGCTGCGCGCCCGGGACACGAGAGTGAGGTTGCCGCACGTCCGTCCTACTTCAACCCGAACCAGAGCGTCGCGATGCCGAGGAAGGAGAAGAAGCCGACGACGTCGGTCACGGTGGTGACGAAGGTGCCGGACGCCACCGCGGGATCGGCCCTGACACGGTCGAGCGCCATCGGGATCAGGATTCCGCCGAGCGCGCCGGCAATGAGGTTGCAGATCATCGCAAGCCCGATGACGATGCCGAGGCCGGGGATCTTGAACCAGGCCACGGCCGCGATGCCGGTGATCACGGCGAAGGCGAGACCGTTGACGAGGCCGACCAGGCTCTCGCGCATCACCACGCGCCAGGCGTTGGAGGAGCCGAGCTCGCGCGTCGCCAGCGCCCGCACCGCGACCGTCATGGTCTGGGTCGCGGCATTGCCGCCCTGGCTCGCCACGATCGGCGCCAGCACGGCGAGCGCCACCATCTTCTCGAGCTGGCCTTCGAACAGGCCGAGCACGGAGGACGCCAGGAAGGCGGTGGCGAGATTGACCAGCAGCCAGTTGAAGCGGCCGCGCGCAATGGTGAGAAAAGTGTCCGACAGCTCCTCGTCGCTGGTGACGCCGCCGAGCGCCTTGAGGTCCTCGTCCGCCTCCTCCTCGATGACGTCGACGACATCGTCGACGGTGATGACGCCGACCAGGCGATCCTGGGTGTCGAGCACAGGCGCTGCGACGAGATTGTACTTGCCGAACATGCGGGCCACCTCCTCCTGGTCCTCCAGGACGGAGACGCGGCGGCGATCCTCGTCGGTCAGCTCGGTGAGCGGCACCGGACGGCGCGCCCGCAGCAGCACGTCGAGCGGCACCGCACCCTGCCAGTGCTGGTCCTTGTCGACGACGTAGATCTCATAAAAGCGGTCGGGCAGGTCCGGCGTCTCGCGCATGTAGTCGATCGCCTGGCCCACGGTGAAGTCCTGGGGCACCGCGATGAATTCGGTCTGCATCCGCCGGCCGGCGGAATTCTCCGGATAGAGCAGGCTGCGCTCGAGCGCGACGCGCTCCTTCAGCGGCAGCTTCTCGAGGATCTCCTCCTGTTCCTCGGCATCGAGCGTTTCCAGGAGCTCGACCGCGTCGTCGGATTCGAGCTCGCGGACACCTTCAGCGACGGTCTCCGGCGGCAGTTCCTCGAGGATCTCCTCGCGCACGGCCTCGTCGACCTCGTTCAGCGCGGAGAAGTCGAAGTCGCGCCCGGTCAGCTCGACCAGGCGGACGCGGTCGTCGGGCTGCAACGCGCCGATCAGGTCGCCCAGGTCGGCCTCGTGCAGCTCGGCGACGATCGCGCGCAGCTGTGCCGAGTCTGCGGCCTCGATCGCATGCGCGATCTCCTCGACGAATTCGTGACGAATTTCGCCGTCTTCATTGCGCATCGGTACGTGGTCGAGTACCGAATCCGCGGCGGGAGCGGCAACGTCCAGATGTTCATCCATGGCGCGCCTCGCCGTTTGACAGGTTGGATCAGATGGTCTGGGCTGACGGTTCAGGCAATACCCACAAGCGAACAGCGAGCGCAATGACAAAGATGCAATGCCCGGAATGGACGCCGATGGCGCTGGGCGCGGTGCTGGCCGGCCTCGTCGGCGCGACCTCGCTTGAAGCCGCCGAGTGCCCGCGCAAGGACGCGCTCGGCACTGCGCGCGTTCTGAGTGTCGACGTCAAGGCCACCCCGCGCGTGGGCCTGAAGAGCTTTCCGCAGACGCTGCCACTCGCCGATCGCGAGGTCGTGCTGACCTTCGATGACGGCCCACATCCACCGACCACGTCGAAGGTGCTGGCGGCGCTGGCGCAGGAATGCGTACGTGCGACCTTTTTCCTGATCGGCCTGCACGCCTCCGAACATCCGGACATGGTCAAGCGCATCGCCAGCGAGGGCCACACCATCGGCCACCACACTTTCTCGCACCCGTTCATGGCGCGGATCCCGTTCGACAAGGCCAAGAGCGAGATCGACCGCGGCATCGCGGCCGACGAGATGGCGCTGCGCGGGGTTTCGACCACGACGCCCTCGACGCCGTTCTTCCGCTTCCCCTATTTCGAGTCCACGCCCGCACAGCTCGACCTGCTCCAGGCGCGCGGCATCGTGGTGTTCGGGGCTGACCTCTGGGCCAGCGACTGGAACGAGATCACGCCGGAGCAGGAATTGAAGCTCGTGACCGAGCGCCTCGCCGCGAGCGGCAAGGGCATCATCCTGTTCCACGACCCCAAGGCGCGCACGGCCGCGATCATGCCGGCCTTCCTGCGGTATCTGAGGGAGAACGGGTATCGAGTTGTTCACATCGTTCCGGCAGGCCCAGCGCAGAAGAATGCCGATGCGCATTGATGCCGGAATGTCACGCCGGCGCAAAATGGGTGATTTGGGGCCAATTAATACTCTGTTCATGCTACCCCATGCAAAGTTGAGGGCGGCTCCGGCTGAACCGTTTTGGGGCATCTCCGACCTATTAAGGCGGCAATCTCATGGGGGCAGACGAGGTTCATGATCGGAAGTAGCGTTGGTTTGCGGACGCGATCGTGGACGGCCCTTGGCCTGTTGCTGGGATTGCTGACGACCGCTTCGCCGGCGGCGCTCGCGGCCGACTGTCCCGGCCATCCCGACGCGCTCGGGACGTCCCGTACCCTCGTGGTCGATCCGCGCGAGCATCCGCTGATCGGCACCATGCAATATCGCGAGACGCTGCCCCTGAAGGACCATGAAGTGGTCCTGACCTTCGACGACGGTCCGCTGCCGAAATATTCCAACCAGGTGCTCCAGATCTTAGCCGACGAGTGCATCAAGGCGACCTTCTTCATCATCGGCAACCAGGCCAAGGCCAACCCGGAAGGGGTGCGCAAGCTGGTGGCGGCGGGCCACACCGTCGGCACGCACAGCATGGACCATCCGCTGACGTTCGATCGCATGCCGATCGAGAAGGCCGAGGCCGAGATCAACGGCGGCATCGAATGGACCGCGGCCGCAATGACGGATCCGACCAAGCTTGCGCCGTTCTTCCGCATTCCCGGCCTGATGCGCGCCGAAGGCGTGGAGAACCATCTGATCTCGCGCGGCATCCAGGTCTGGAGCGCCGATTTTCCGGCCGACGATTGGCGCCATGTGTCGTCGGATCGCGTCTATCAGCTCGCGATCCAGCGCCTCGAGGCCAAGGGCAAGGGCATCCTGCTGCTGCACGACATCCAGGCCCGCACGGTGGCGGCGCTGCCGAAGATCATCCGTGACCTCAAGGCGCGGGGCTATCGTATCGTCCATGTGGTGCCCGCGACCGCCGATCGGCCGGCGACGCCGACCACGCCGGTGGAATGGCTGCTGCATTCGCCGACCGAGACGACGCCGATCGCGCGCTGGCCGCGCGTGCCGAATTTCGTGTTCGCGCAGACCCGGATGCTGCCGGCGCCCGCCCTTGCCGATCTCAATGCGCAGACCGAGCACCAGCCGCTGCTGCCGCGCCGGACCATGGCGCAGGCGAATGTCGAGGCTACCCTGCCCGTGCCGGGCCGCGATCTGTTTGCGATCCCCGAGGGCTCGGTCGAGGTGCTGCTGTCGACGTCCTTGTCGCGGCGCGCGACGCGGCTGGCCATGGCAGCCCAGACGCCGCACGCGGCCAAGGACAAGGCAGCCAGGGGCAAGGCAGCGAGATCGCAAGGACGGCGCACCGCGCAGGCAGCGCCAGCCGCGCCGAAGCCCGCCGCGCAGACCAAGAGCGCTGCCCCACACCCGACCGGCGTCGCCAGCCTGAAGAAGCGTGCTTAAGGTCCTACTGCCGCATGATCGCGGCGACGCAGAGCAGCACGATCAGCGCCAGGAAGAACAGGTCCATATAGGACTTGAGCTCGCCGTCGCGCCGCAGCCGCGCAACGTCGGCGACGACCTGCTTGCGTGCCGAGCTTCCGCCCGAGCCATCATTGATGGGAGCCTGAAGGCGCCGCGTCTCGGCTTCCAGCTTCTCGATCTTCTGGAAGAAGTAGAACGCGCGCAGCGTCGAGGCGGCGCGCATGGCGGCATAGACCAGCACCAGGATCGCCAGGATCGCCCGGTTCGGATACTTCTCCATGAAGTTCAGGCTGAAATAGACCACCGCCAGGAAAGCGAAATTGGTGATGAAGCGGTAGACGAAGCTAAGAAAGACCATGCTGGCTCGAGCCTTGAGGGATGCGCAACCGGATCGTTGCGCATACGGAATCAGGGGGCCGGACGGAGCAGCCGGCCTGGAGACCGTGCAGGTCCGTCTACGCCAAATTTGTTTCAACAAAGATACTATCGCCTCGCAGTTCGCCGCCATTTAGCCACACGCGGCCATAATGCAAGACGGAGCATGCCGTCGGTCCATTGCACGCCGGTAGCCCGCAACGGTTCAATGGCGATTTGGCGGAAGTCGCGATAGACTATCGACCGCCACCAGATGTGGGGTCTGCCGATGTCGAAGAAGGGAATCACGGGCCACGACGACTGGGTTCTGACCGAGGCCCTCGCGACCGCGCTGGTCGCACTGGAGCAACTCGAGCCCAAGCACCGGCCGAACGCACATATGGACGACATCCGCAAGATGCTCTCGAATGGCAAGGAGCCGGCCGCGGTAAGCCTGCACCTGGCCCAGGCCAAATGCCGCCTGTTCCCCGACCTCGATCCGCTGGAGATCTACCGGGAATACGGCATCGGAGAGGAATACGGCTAAGGGGCGGTCGACGATCGAGCTAAGGGCCGCCGGCAACCGATCCCGCGATCACCATGACCAGCGCGCCAAGGTCGACCTTGCCGTTGACGTTCAGCTCCTCCGAGCGTTCGGCATCATCCGCGCCTTGAACCCTAAGCGCTTGCGGCCGCTCGGCGGCCTGTCTTTGCAGCTCGCCGATGATGGCTTCCTTGAGTTTCTCTTCCAGCATGGGGCGTCGTCCTTCAGGCCGCCATCGCGCGGCAGGATTGGGCGCAGGAGCGGCACATCGCGACGCATTCGTCCATGCCGCCGATCCGCTCGCAATCCTCGGCGCATTCGGCGCAAATTTCAGCGCATTCGCTGCAGGTGTGCCTGTGATGGGGCGTGTTGATCAGCATGAAATGCGCCGCCGTCCGGCAGATCTCGGCGCAGGCCATCATCAGGCGGAAGTGCTTTGGCTCCACGTGCTTGCCGCCGGTCTCGAGGCAGTGATTCATCGCCGTGCCGAGGCATGTCTGATAGCAGCTCATGCAGAGCCCGATGCAGCGGGTCATGTCTTCGGATTGGGCCATCCGTTCTCTCCCATCGCGCGCCTCACTCCGCTCGACCAAAGCGGGGCAACGCGCTTCGTTCCAGGTTCCGCTCGATTGTGTGGCTCTGCCAGGCCCGGCCGCGTCATGCCAAGAGCCGCGGCAGGCTGTTATGGATCGTGCAGGCGGCAATTGCGGCGTGGCCGAAGGCGACCGAGATCTGGTGCAGGTCGGTGACGATATCGCCGATGCCGTAGAGCCCATCGATCGACGTGCGCTGATGGTCGTCGACCTTCAAATAGCCTTCGGCGGTATGTTCGGCGCCCAGCACCATCGCGAGCTGCGAGCGGACCTCCGCGCCCATCGCGGGATAGACTATGTCGAATTGCGCCGTCCGGCCGTCCGCGAAGGCGGCTTCGACGCCGTTGTCGCGTCGCCGCAAGTGCAGGTCGGGCGCGAACACGAGCCTCACACCCGCTTCAGACAGCTCTGACGTTGCTGCCTTCCCGTCGTCCGGACCGGTTGCGAGCAGCGTCACGTCGCGCGAGTAGCCGCGCAGGAACAACGCCTTGCCGGCAGCGCGGTGAAGAGGGCCGACGACGCCGGTGCGGCGGCCGGCGGCCTCGAAGGCGTCGCAGACGGGACAATAGCGCAACAGCCCGTCCGCGACCGCCGCGCGCCATTCCACGAACGGCGGATGGGTGTCGACGATGCCGCAGGCGAGAACGACGGTGACGGCCTGATGTGCGCGACCGTTCCAGCTCGCTTCAAAGCCATGCGCGTGCCGCTGCAATGTGGTGACCTCTGCGTCGACCCGCGCCACGACGAGCTCGTCCAGTTGCGCCGACATGCGCGCGATCAATTCGGTGCCGGACAGACCGTGGACGAAGCCGGGGACGTTGTGACTGCGCGGGATCAGCGCCGCCCGGCTCGCGCCGGCGTCCACGACACAGACGCTGCGGCGAAATCGCGCCAGATAGATTGCGGCCATTAGTCCGGCCGGGCCGCCGCCGACGATCAAGCAATCGAGTGGCGCGCTGGTCATTTGGGGTTTGGGTCCTGAACACCAGCACCGGGGTCCTGGAGCCGCCCGCTCCGCGCCAGCCGGACCGCGTTGCCGAGCGCGCGCGCCGCATTCCGCACCTGCTGCTGGAATTCGTCGTCTTCGTCGAGCTCGCGATGCGAATTGGCGTATGGCTCCATATAGCCGACATAACCGTCGAGCTCGGCGTAACGGCCCGCCGAGATCAGCTGCATGTCGGTAAGCCAGTCGGACAAGGCGCGGCGCACCCCCTCGGCGCCGACCGCATCGCCGTGAACGACGACGCCGTAATGACGGCCGGCGAGATGACGCGGATAAGGCCAGCCCTTCAGCTCGATCGCCTTGGCTTCAGCGGCCCTCTTGCCATGGGTCGAGCTCGGATCGGGATTGCCGCCGTCGGCGCAGACCATCCGGTCCATCATCGCTTTCAGTCCGGCGGGCACGTGATACCAGTTCACCGGCGCCACGATCAGGATGCCGTGGGCGGCGACCCAGAGCGGATAGATCTCGTTCATCCAGTCGCCCACCTGCCCCAGCGAATAGTTCGGATAGCAGCTGCATGGCCAGTGGCAGAGCGGCATCGCGGTTGCGACGCAGGATTTGCAGGGATGGATATTCTTGCCGAATTCCGAAGCGAGGCGCGAGAGATCGAGGATGTCGACGGCAAATCCCATCTCGGTGAAGACCGGCTCGGCCAACTTGACCAGGCGCCAGGTCTTGGACATCTCGCCGGGACAGGTGTGCTCGCTGCGGGCCGAGCCGTTGATGATCAGGATCCGCAGCGTCTCACTGGCATCGTCATGCCGTCGCTGCGCCGCAAGCACGGCGGCACGCGCCTCCAGCCAATCGACGGCAATGTCGTAATCGGGATCGGCGAAGCCTGCTCCCGCCTTGCGCGTCAGCGGCGCCTTGCGCGAATGGCTGTAAGCGTCCCAGGCGGCGCCGACGATGGCATCAAGCTCGCGTTGCAGGGGGGCAAAGGCAGGATCGACGAACTGGCTCCTGTAACGGCTCTCGAATTCTTCGCGCGACAGCCTGACGGGCGGCATCCCCTTGCGAATGTCGGCTTCCGTCATGCTGGCTCCTGGCAAAGTCGGGCGCGTTCGACCAACCCGGGGCGCAGCGGCTAGTTCCCGAATGCCTGTTGGCGAACGGCTTCCTGAGCCAGATCGAAATGCGCGATCCGCCGGTCCAGCCGCCATAGCTCGATGCGATGGACCAGCACGAGCGCGGCGGCCTCGCGTTTGGCCTGCTCGTCATCGCCGCAGACGAGATTGATGCATCCGAACACATGACCGTCGCGATCGATCTGGAAAGCGCGATAGTGCTTCATGCCCGGCATCGTCATCGATCTCGCCTGGGATGGGCGGGCGCGCTCAGCCAGTCCGTCAGGTTCGAGGTCACCTCGTTCTGCTTGGCCCGTTGCAGCAGCATCTCGCGCTCCCTACCGGGCGGCAGGCTGCGCGCACGTGCGCGGGCGTTTTCGGCGAATGCAGCCAGCCGCTCCTGGAGCGATTGGGTCTGTTTCCTGCGGTTGCGTTTGGCGGTCATTGTCGTTTCACAAATCATTTGGATGGAAGGAAATTGGCCCCGGCGGGAGGTCGGGCACCGGGGCCCAGGTTTCGTACCGGCTGGGGCGGCCCAGCCCGGCGATGTTTGTAGCTTCCGCCGCATCAGCGGGTTCCGGCATTTCAATAAGTTAACAATGCGTGATTTTGCTCGCGGCTACGCAGCAGGTTTGCGTCGCAGCGCAATTCGACTGCGCCGGAACCGAAATTCTGATTCGCATGTTCATGGGGGACTTGAAGGAGGATCATCATGGCGAAAGCAGCATGGAAACGGCCGGGCTCACCGATCGGCCGCAAAGGACCACGCAAGGCGCATCCCGCCTACAAGCGCCGCGCGCGCGAGCCGTGGACGCCTGCGGACGTGAGCAAGCTGAAGCAGCTCGCGAAAGGCAACACGCCAACCGGCGTCATGAGCATTAAGCTTCAGCGTCCGGCCGCAGCCATCCGCAGCAAGGCGCAGCGTGAAGGGATTTCGTTGAGGCCCACCAATCGCTCGCCGTATAACAGGCGAACCAAAGCCGCGAAGCGGCGTTGACGGAAGGCACCGCCGGGTGACAACCGGACGCAACGGGGACGATGGACGTGGTGCTCATTTTTCCGGTTTCTGCCCACGACACCAGCGCATCGGTACGCGCCGACATCTAACCTGTTCCCGGTGCGTGCAGCCCGGACCCGCGTCGCATTATTTGCGCCGCGGCCTTGCGCGCCAGTCTGCGCATGCCTCTGCGTGGTTCTAGTCGGGCGGCTGCAAGCCTGGTGATCGAAGCCATTCGCTCATCTGAGAGCCGGTCTCCGCTTGCCTCGCCTTGCGCAACATCTCGTCCCGTGCCGCTCCCGGCGGCAGCGCCTTGGCTTCTTCGCGCAGCCGCTGCGCTTCAGCGGCGAGGCGTATCTCCAGCGGATCCGTCTGCTTCGATCGATGCCGCATCAACATGAGGCGTTCTCCCTGATGATCGGGCAGAGCGCGCCGTTGCGTTCCCCATGGTCAGGCGCTAGCCACACCCAAACGGCGTGGGCGAACCATCAACGCTCCAGAAGCGGAGCGGTTGCCGGGTTCCGCAAAAAACCTGGCAGCAGATCGCCTAACCGGCACTCGATGTGAACTCGTCTTCCCGATTGTCACGATGAGCCTTCACCTCGGTGAGGACCATGGCGCTCTCCATGAGCGCAAGGCGCAGTTCACCCGCGGCCTGGCGGTGCTCGGCCGCAAGCAGTCGATGCTGCTCCCGCAGAGCGCGGCTGATGTCTATCGTGCCGGCTGCGCGGCAAAGGAGGGGATCGCGCATCGGTCCATGATAGGACGCCAGCGTGAAAGTGCCTTTTACGCAAGTTACTCAAAATGCGCCGCCGGCTCAAAATTCATGCAGGCACTAACTTGGATTAAGATCTTAACGGCGTTGCCGTGCCTGTCGAAATGAGCCGCTCGGAAGCGGGACGATCGACGCTTGGTTCGTGGAAGTTTGCGAAAGCCCGCGCGCTCACCAGTCGCAGACAGGACGGCGCCCCTACTTCTTGAGGACCGCCCCGGCGAGCTGCCATTCCAATTGATCACGGGCGAGATGTAGCTGCTTCCTGATCTCAGCGTTGAGAGCCCGCAGGCGGACACTCTCCTCAATTACGCGATCAGCGCGCTCTAGCAGGTCTTGGGTTTCAAAGGCGAAAGGATCGTCGTCCATAGCATGCTCCCGATCAATGCAGGCGGGAGCACGCGATCTCTCAGCCACCGGCGCCTACGGGCAAAGCCTTGGCCGGTGATGCAGGCACAATACTCCAGATTGCTTCCACTTCATAGTGAGATAGATCGCAGCGAATCCAACGGTAGCACACGGCCCAAGCTGGCCCTCGGCAGAGAAACGACTCTGGAACTGGCTCAGCGGCTCGCCGGCCTCATCCGAAATTTCAGCCGCGCCGATAGAGCTGCAGATAGCTCGGCGAGAACAGGGCAGCGTTCTTGAGCGCGCCGAGATCGTTGATGGTCAGCGTGCGCTCGCGCAGCACGATGAGGCCGGAGGCGCGCAGCTCCTGGAGCGTGCGATTGAGATGGACCACCGAGAGCCCGGTGGCGTCCGCAAGGTCCGTCTGCGTGATCGGCATGACACAAGAATTGCCGTCGACCATGCCGACGGGACGAAGCCGCTCGATGATCTCGCAGAACAGATGCGCGACGCGCTCCAGGGCGACGCGACGGCCGAGATTGATGGCCCATTCGCGCTGAATCGCGGCGTTGACGAGGGTCTCGCACAGGAACGCTTCGGCGAGCGAGCGGTGGTTGGCCACCAGGCTCTCGAAGTGTGCACGCTTGATCTCGGCGTATACGACGGGCGTCATCGTCGCGATGGAATGGTCGATGGCCGGCATCAGGAATGCGTGCGCGTCGCAGCTCTCGCCCGGAAAAATGAAGTTGACGATCTGGCGCCGGCCATCCTCAAGGGTTTTGTAGCGGCAGAGCCAGCCCGACAGCACGAGACGGACGCTATCGACGGCATCGCCCTCGGAGATCAGGTCCTCGCCCGATCTGGTGCGCTGCAATGCCTCAAGCAACGCGTATTCGAGTGATTGCCGCGCCTCAGCCGACATCGGCCTGAGCACGTTCAATCGGCGAATGACCGGTTCAGCGAGGCTGCGGTCGGATGTTGAAAGCGGCATCAGTCAGCCACCGCCGGCGTATGGAAAGTGCGTCTGCTCAGGGGGACCGTGATCGTGCATTGCAGGCCGGCAGGATCGAATGCCATCGTGGTCTGCCCCTTGAAGTCAAACGCAAGTGTGCGCTCCAGGAGCTCGGTGCCGAAACCTTTGCGCGGCGGCGGTGCGACCACCGGCCCGCCCCGTTCCCGCCATTGGAACATCATCACTGCCGGCTCGGTGCTCTCCTCGATTCGCCATGAGATCTCGATGCGCCCGGTCGGCTGGCTCAGGGCGCCGTATTTCAGCGCGTTGGTCGCGAGTTCGTGAAGAGCCAGCGCAAAGGTTTCCGCGGCTTTGGACTGCAAACGCACCTTCGGACCGGTCAAACGCACCTGCTCGCCTTCCCGGGCATTATAGGCCAGCAGCTCCTCGACGGCGAGGTATTCGAGATCGACACCGCTTTCGGGATCGCGGGTCACCATTGCCTGGGTGCGGGCGAATGCGCTCAGCCGGCCATCGAGATGGGAAGCAAACTCCTCGACGCTCTGGCTTGTGTCGGCCGTGCGACGAGCGATCGAGCGCACGACGCCCAGCGTGTTGCGGACGCGGTGCTGGAGCTCGGCCAGCAGCAGGCGTTGCCGCTCCTCGGCGCGGGTGATGGCGGTGACGTCGATGAAGGTGATGACGACACCGGCGATGAAATTGTCGATGCTGCGGTAGGGCAGGACGCGCGCAATGTAGCGCGTACCGTTGTCGGGCGCGCTCAGCTCGCGCTCCGCGCTGGCCAGCGTGCGCAGCACGCGGCGGACGTCGTCATAGAGCTCCTCGATCGGGACGCGCGCCTTAATATGACTGATGGGACGACCTGTGTCGGTTTCGACCAGATGCAAAACCTGCGTAATCGCGGGCGTGAAGGTCATCACCCGCAAATCATTGTCGAGAAATACGGTTGCGATCTGCGTGCTTTCGAGGAAATTCTTGAGGTCGCTGGTGGCGCGGGTCAATTCCTGAACGCGATGAGCCAGCTCGCCGTTGACGGTGGTCAGCTCCTCGTTGACCGACTGCAATTCCTCACGCGAGGTTTCGAGCTCCTCATTGGCCGATTGCAGCTCTTCGTTGAGCGACTGGTACTCCTCGTTGGAGGACTTCAGCTCCTCGTTCGTACTTTCGAGCTCCTCGATGGTGGCCTGGAGGCGCTCGCGCGTGGCACGCAGCTCGTTTTCGAGCCGCTCGACATGCTCGGTCCTGACCAGCGCATTTGGATTGGCCTGGCCGGCCTCGATCGTGCGGAGTGGACCATCCTTGAACAGCACGACGAAGCTGCGATGGCCACCGGCGCCGTCCTGGATGGGCTCGACCGTGACGTCAACGAGGATACGATGGCCATGCACCCCGAGTTGCACCTGCTCGGCATGGGCCGGCTCGTTAGTCTCTGCCGCGCGGCCCAGCGCTGTGCGTACTTCCAGGCGCAGATCGCGGTGTACGAGCTGGAGCAGGTCGAGCGTGGCGGCGCCCGCCGTCGGCTCGATGTAGCGGCCGGTGCGCCCGGAGAAGTGCAGGACCTGAAAATTGTCGTCAGTGATAACGTAAGCGGGCGCATAGCGCTCCGCGATGCGCTGTGCGCGGCGCTCGAGGCCGACGTCGGGGCCGAACGAACGCACCGGCGGCAGCTCGACGGGGACCCTTCCCGCCACGGTCGTGATCGGAAACTCCGGCGGCAGCCGCGTTCCTGTCTCGAGCCGCTTGAAGATGCGGGCGCGGCGGTCCACCGGCGCGAACAATTTTGGATGCCGCGTCACGTTCTCGGAATTGCCAAGAAACAGGAAGCGATCGGGGAGCAGCGCGAAGTGGAACAGCGGGATCACCCGGCTCTGCAACTCGGCATTGAGATAGATGAGCAGGTTGCGGCAGGAGACCAGGTCGAGCTTGGAGAACGGCGCATCCTTGATGACGTTGTGCTGGGAGAAGATGCACATCTCGCGCAGTTCCTTCACCACGCAATAGGTGTCGCCCTCCCGGACGAACCAGCGCGCCAGGCGCTCGCTGCTCATATCGGCCTCGATATTGGTGCGATAGCGGCCGACGCGCGCCGTTGCGAGCGCCCGGCCATCGATGTCGGTCGCGAAGATCTGCACCTGCGGCGGGGAATCCATCCGCGCCATCTGCTCGCGGAGAAGGATGGCGATGGAATAAGCTTCTTCGCCAGTTGCGCAACCGAGCACCCAGACGCGCACCTGCTGCCCCGCGCCCTTGCCTTCGAATATCTTCGGGACGATTTGGGTCTCCAGGACCTCAAATTCGCGCTTGTCCCGGAAGAATTCGGTGACGCCGATCAGAAGGTCGTTGAAGAGGTGCTGGACTTCGTCCTTATCGTTGCGCAGGAAATCGACATAGGCGGCGATTTCGTCGATCTGGACCACCTGCATGCGCCGCTGCACGCGGCGCAAGAAGGTGTTCTGCTTGTAGCCGTGGAAATCGTTTCCGGTCTTGTTGCGCAGAATGTCGGCGATGCGTGATAGCGAGGCCGCGGCCGCGGCCAGCACCTCATCAAACCCCTGCTTCTCGTCCAACCGTCGCAGATGGCGGGCATAAACCCGGATGTGCTCCGGAATGTCTTGCGGCGGCAGCACGTAGTCCGCGATGGCCGCTGGCGTGTTGGCGTCCTCGAGATGATCCAGCTCCTCGCTCGCGACTTTTTCGGCGATGGCAAGACCGCCATGATCCTTCAGCGTCGCTGCGCCGAGCGTGCCGTTGCCGCCGGTGCCGGCCAGTATGACACCGATCGATTGCTCGGCGCGTTCTTCCGCCAGCGACACCAGGAAGCTGTCGATCGTGGCCCGCTCACCGGGCGCCTGCTCGGCCTCGCGGATCGCAAAACGGCCGCCATGGATCGTGGTGATCATCGCCGGTGGACAAAGATAGATCGTACCGCCCTCGATGGTTTGGCCGTCGCCGATGCCGGAGACCACGGCAGCGCTCGCATTTTGCAGGATTTCGCGCAGCCGCGGCTCGTCCAACGCCTCATGATGCTGAAGCGCCAGTACGACAGCCTGATCAGGCTCAACGGTGAGCTTGGCAAAGAAGCGCTCGATACTGTCCAGGGCAGTCGGCGAGGCACCCACCCCCACGATCAGCGGGGACCTGATCTGGCGCTCTCTTTCGACCGGCTGGTCGCCGACTTCGTGCATGTCCTTGCTAGCTTTCATTGGCTGGCGGGGCGAACCGCTCCCCCCAAGCACATAGCAGAAATGGATGTTATCCCAATAGATGGAAGGCAGAAATGCTTAGAGCCAATAGTGGCCCGAGGGCGGCTCAGCCCGCATGCCGACCTTCCCATTTTGAACCCGCGGAAAAATAGAGGCTGCGCAGCTCGGGCCGGCAGCGCGACCGTCCGGGGTTGAGATCGTGTGGAATTGAGCGTCCAACGTCAGCCTTATCTCGGCAGCGCAGGATCAATCTCGTGCTGGAGATAGGCGACACGCTCCTCGATCAGGACGCGGTGGCGCTCCCACTCGGTCAGCGTCTGTTTGAGAAGGGCGACGAGCCGCTCGGCCTCACCCGCGTCATGGCCACCAGCCATGAGCTCTCGAACCCGATCCTCCTGGTCACGGATACGTTTCGAGCCCTCTTCGATGTCCTCATTGGCCTTGGTTAGATGGCGGCGCTCGGAATCGAGTTGCTCGGAGCATTCGGTAACGGAGATGGCCATGACAGCGCCCTCAACCTTCCCGCTTGCGCAACGGAGCATCCAGCGACCTTAGCACGACGCGCCTGATCATGTCGGCATATTCGCGATATTCGGCTGCCCTCGCCTCATACATCTCGGCAACGGCGGACCGGCCACTGCGACGCCCATCCGCGGCCATGCGCTGCACCAGTTCCGCGCGTTCCTCGATGATGCGCAAAGCAACACGCAGGGCTTCGTCGACCCGCCCTTCCTGCTCCTTGGCAAGGACATCGGCACCGAAAGCATGACCGACCTGACAGCGGAAACGTATCGGGCGCGATTCCTTGACCTCGGACAGCACGCCCCCGCACGCCGGACAGGTCAGCGCGACGGGATCGGCCATCGAGACAAGCTTGTCACTGCCGATCCGGTCGCCGGCTGCGATCTCCACCTCAAGCCTGATCTCGGGCGGGATCGGCAGAATGGCTCCGGCCTGCTCTCTGACGAGTTCGGAGAGAACGTCGCCCATACCGGCGCTGGGAACACAGACATCAACAGTGGTCGCCTCCATCGCGCGTTGCGGCATCTCGTCGGCAATGGCGTCGGAGGGGTCTTGGACTACGGTCATCCCGCCGCAGCGCTTGATGGCATTGAGGCCAGCCGCCCCGTCCGACAACAGGCCGCTCAAGAGCACTCCGATCACGCGCGGCCCGTGATAGAGGGCTGCTGAGCGGAACAAGGGGTCGATCGCCGGCCGGACCATGTTCTCGCGCGGGCCGCGCCCGAGCAACACGTGATCCTCCGCCAGCAGGAGATGGTGGTCAGGTGCAGCCAGATAGATCCGGCTAGGCTCGATCTTCATGCCGCTTTCCGCCTGCCGGACTGGCAGGGCGGCGACGCTGCTGGCGACGGTCGAGAGAATGCCGATCCCTTGCGCCGGGATGTGCAGGACGATGAAGACGGCTGCCGGCAGATCGGGCGGCAAGCGGCCGAGGATCTGCTTCAGGGGCTGGGTCGCTCCCGCCGAGCCCCCGATGACGATGATGTCGCGGTTAGCCATTTGGGTCGCATCGTTTTTTACCAAGGCGGGTCCCCCTTGTATGTTCCAAGGGGCTGGAAGCGGAGGCTTGAGGCACCATGGCAACATCGCCCAACCCGTCGCATCAGCGCGGGCCGCTCGCCGGGCGTCGCATTTTCGTTGTTGAGGACGAGTATTTTCTCGCCGATGACATCGGCAACACGTTTCGCGCGCTGGGCGCGGAGATTGCGGGTCCGGCCGGTCATTTCGAGGATGCCGTCAAAATCCTGCACGACGGCAGCATCCTGCATGGCGCGGTGCTGGACGTGAACATCCGCAGCGAGATGATTTTTCCGATTGCGCGCGAACTGAAGGCGCGCAACATCCCGTTCGTGTTCACCACAGGCTATGACAAGATCACCGTCGGTCCGGAATTCGAGGACGTGCCGCTTCCGGAAAAGCCAATCGATCTCGGCGCGATGGCGCGGAAGCTGGCCGCACTCATCGCCGATCCGCGCGGTTGACGATCAGAACAGATGCGCGACAGCGAGCCAGGGGTGACATAGGGCAGCGCGGCGCGCAAGACAGGAAACCTCGCGCGGTCACTCCATCATCATCCAAACGATGGCCGCCATCATCACGAGAAAGCCCGTGATTGCAGTGGCGATAAAAGCCTGTTCGATGCGGTCCATCGCCATCGCAGCCCCCTTTCCAGCCCGCACACTTTGACCACCTTGGGGGACCCGCGCACTAGGTTATGTGAATCGGGCGCCGCGCTTCATCGGCCATCTACTCCCGCCAGAACTCCTCCAGTTCCTCCGCGGTCACGAGGTCGACCTGGCCGTGAAAGCGGGTGCGGTACATCGTCATGAGCGCATCGTGCCCGACGTCGGACGAACTGCACAGCGCGTCCTCGACGATGACGACCCTGAAGCCGAGGTCGACGGCGCTCAACACCGTCGACAGCACGCAGACGTCGGTCTCTGCGCCCGTGACCACGACCGCACCGACATTCTTTTCGATCAGCAGACTCGCGAGTCCGGGATTGCTGAATGCGGAATAGGCCGGCTTATCGATAATGACGGCCGGAGGAACGAACTCGCTCAGGGCCGGCACGAGTTCGAGACCGGATGGCGGAAGATACCTGCGAGTGGCCTGGCGCCAGCGATGGAAATAGCTCTGCCATTGGCCGGGACGGTCTTCCGGATCCTGCGGCGTGATGAAGCGCGTGAAGATCGTTCTGGTCGGATGGCGGGAAACGATTGAGGCGATCGTCGGCAGCACCCGCTCCATCCAGGGCGTCGCCCAGAGCCCGCTCGGCGCAAAGATGTTCTGCATGTCGATGCAGAGGTGAACGGCATCCCTGATCTCGGCAATCTCCGAGCTACTATCCCTCATCGTTCTCCACCGTCAGGCGCTCGGCCGCACGCCGTCAGCTGGCATTCCCCGCCGAGTTCAGCGACGGCAATGCGAACGCAAAGGCTTTGGTTCCTGGGAACTGCCCTTGGGCTGCCCTTGAGCTGACCTTGGGCCCGCTTGCGCTTCCCGTCCGGTCACATGAAGCCCGGGTTGCGCGGCAGATACTGGGCCCAGTCTCCGAACTCACGCGAGGACATCAGCAACATCGGACACTTGATCCGCATTCCGTGCTCGATCGCGGTGTTGAGAGCCGGCCCGCTTGCGCCGGGCAGGAAGGCCGATATCCGCGACGAGCCACTCTCAAGCGCCAAATGCAGCGCCGTCCTGAACGCGGGAGCGACGGCATTCGCCTGCAGGACCGCGAGCGGTCCGATGTGTCCGCCGGCGTCCACGTAAGCGTAGCCCGCCCAGTCGCTGCCGTCGTAGAGATTGACCCCTCTCGTCGCGCGGTCGCTCATGAGATAGCGATGATGCTTTTCGCGGGACACGCCAAGCACCCGCTCGTCCGCCTGAACCAGGCGACGCAGCGTCGAAGCCGCATCATCGAGCGGCGTGAATTGAAACCGCGCACCGTGCAGACGACCCATCAGATGCTCTCGCGATACGCCGACGCTGTAGATGGGAAATCGCGGCAGCAATCCATGGCGGATATAGAGACCTTGCGAGACCGTGTTGAAGCTGAAGGTAATGAGCACCCGGTTGGAGGCGGCCGATGTCTCGGCGTGCTCCAGGGTCCGCTTGATCAGTTCGTGGCCGATGCTGCGTCCCTGCTGATCGGGAGACACGAAGAGCTGGGCCAGAAACCACATGTCACCGCAGACCCAGCTCCAGGCGAAGCCGAGAATCCGCTCGCCCTCCTCCGCCACCCACAGACCGTCGGGGTCGTCCTGCATGGAATACAACTGAAACCGGGGAGGAGAAGAAGCGGCCATCGGCCCAAAGCCATGCCGTTGCGTGAGATCGTTGATGCTGGACACGACGAGAGCATCGGCGACTTCCAGATCCTGGGCGCGCGCCAGCCGGTAAATCACAGACATCGGGCAACTCCGCTGGTGATCAGGTGACGTTCAAAATCTCGCGGTGCCGGAATCGAGCCCAAGCGCCAGCCGGCCGGCGATGATGTAGTTGTTCGGACTCATCGCGATATGCGTCGCGACGGCGCGCACGTCGCGGACGGCGCGCTCCAGGACGCAGGTCTCGAAGATGGCGGCCGCGCCCACACTGGTGGCCAGCTCATCGGTAATGGACATCGCAGTCTCTGCCGCGTGTGCGTTGGCGATCCGAATGTCCGCCCGCGCCTCCACCAGTCGCTTGCCGCCCGTAGCGGTAGCGGCCATCAGGTCCGTCATGGCATGACTCAGGAAGGCGCGGGCGGCGCGAAGCGTTGCTCTCGCCCGACCCAGCGTTGCCTGGACTGTCTCACGATCGCGCAGCAGGACCCGGCTGCCAACGTTGCTTTTCCGGCAGGCGAGCTCCGCGAACGAGGTCATGGCGCCGGACGCTATGCCGAGCGGCACGCCGCAGATGCTCCACGCGAATACCGATAATGGCGGCATGCGATAGAGCAGTCCGGGCTGGGTCGGTCGCGGCGCGAAAAACGGATGGACGTGAGCGGCCGGCACGAACACATCGCGCGCTTCGAAATCGCAACTTCCGGTGCCGCGCAGTCCGGACACATGCCAGTTGTCGTGGATGGTCACGTCTGCCCGATCGAGATAGCAGCAGAGAAGTGGCGACGCCGGGTCCTCAGGCTTGATGCTAGCCAGCACCATGAAACGGGTCGCATGATCCGCGCCGCTGCCGAACGGCCAGCGTCCCCAGAGGCGGTATCCCCCTGCAACCGCCGTTGCCATGCCGACTGCGCCAGTCGCGCTGACGACGAAGGCGCGCGGGTCGGCAAACCACTCGCGTGCAACGGCCTCGCCGAGATAGCCGCCGAGCCGGCTCATGCCGCCGCCGTTGCCGACCAGCCAGCCGACTGAACCATCGAGCGCCGAGGCGGGCTCGACAACGCGCATGAACGCGAAGGGAGACAACTCGGGTCCACCGAGCGCACGCGGCAGCCACAGGCGGAATAGACCGGCGTCAGCGAGTGCCGCGAACACCGCGTCGGGCAAGCGCCGCGCATCGTCGAACTTGCTGCGCTGCGCAGCGATCAGCGGGGCAAGTCCCTGGATGGTCTCGAGCAGGTGGCGAGCCGGCTCCGGGGTGCCGGCAATCACGTCCGGATCAGGGCGAGGCAGCAGGTCGTCCGCCTCGAGCACATCGCAATGGTCGCGCATTGGGCAAACCTCCAAATTGGCAGCGCCGCCGCAGCATGATCCCGCGCTTCCCGGAAGTCCTAAATCAGTTCCGAAAAAGTCGCGAAAAATGTAGTCTCCAGGCGATGACCACCCACGAATTTGGTCCCTACCGGCTCGATGCAGAGGCCGAGATGCTGTTTCGCGAGGCCGAACCGGTCGCGCTCGGTCGGCGCGCCGTGGTGCTGCTGCGGCTCCTGATCGAACGGGCCGGAACACCGGTTTCCAAGGACGCATTGATGCAGGCGGCGTGGCCGGGGCTTGCGATCGAGGAGAGCAATCTGACGGTTCAGATCGCCGCCCTGCGGCGAATATTTGCCGACGGCGACAGGGGCGCGGCTTGGATCGAGACGCTGCCGCGCCGCGGCTACCGTTATGTCGGGCCGCCGGTCGCCATCGACTTTGGAGCCGGCCAGCCTGCCTCATCGGCGCCTGCAGGGTCCGATAGGCTGTCACTTGCAGTGCTTCCGTTCTCGAATCTGAGCGGCGACCCCCGGCAGGATTACTTTTCCGACGGCATCACAGGCGATATCATCGCCGAACTATCGCGGTTCAGGTCGCTGTTCGTCGTCGCCCGCCACTCCAGCTTCGCCTACAAGGACAAGCCTCCCGAGATCAAGCGCGTCGCCCGCGAGCTTGGCGTCAGGTATGTCGCCGAGGGCAGCGTGCGCAAGATCGGCAGCCGGGTGCGGGCGACCGTTCAACTGCTCGACGCCACGAGCGGCTATAATCTCTGGACCGAGCGCTACGACCGTGAACTCGATGACATCTTCGCGCTCCAGGACGAGATCGTCGGGGCGATCGTCGCGGCTCTGCCGGGCCGGCTTGAGGACGCCGGCCGCGAGATCGCCCGATGCAAGCCGACCGCCAGCGTGACCGCCTACGATCTGGTTCTACTGGGGAACGAGCGGTGGCGTCAGCTGACCGTGAAGGGCATGGCCGAAGCCAGGGAGTATTTCCGGAACGCCGTCGCGCTCGACCCGCAATATGCCCGCGCCCACGTCAACATCGCCTGGACCATGGTCTGCGACGCGTTTCTCGAATCGCCGACCATCGCGACTTTGGACGAGGCGCTTCGCGAGATCGAGACCGCGCTCGACATCGACGGCGGCGACGCCTGGTCTCATGGCGTCTTCGCACAGCTATTGTTCCTGCTGAATGAAGACGCCAAGGCCGAAATCCATTTCAGTCGAGCTCTCGCACTCAATCCAAACGATGCCGACGTCGTCGCCGTCTTCGCCAACATTCTGGTCTATTGGGGACGGTGGCGCGAGGCCCTCCTATGGATCGGGTCAGCCAAACGGCTGAATCCCTTTCCGCCCAACCTGTACCATTGGTATCACGCGCTCGCCCTCTATTCGGGCCGCGAGTATACGCAGGCGGTCAATGCGTTGATGGAGGCGCGATCGCTCGATAGGTGGTCACACGCTCTCCTCGCGGCGTGCTATGCGCAGATCGGACGGCTCAACGAGGCCCGATCCGAAGCAGAGGCATTCATCAGCGAGCGGCGTCGAGAACTTAACGCGCGTGGCGACGCCGCACCCGCGAAGACACTCGACTTGGCCCGGGCCCGAGCCGACCGCTATCGCGATCCCGCCGACCGCGAGCACTTTCTCGATGGTTTGCGCAAAGCGGGCCTCACCAGCTGACAGCACGCGGCGCTCCTGTTGCGACGCTCGCGCCGAGCAAGGCCATGAACTTCGGCCGCCAAACGAGACCTAATCCTGATGGCCCGCCGCAGGCGGGCGTCTCATGGATGGCCGCGGCGAGCTATCCGCCACGCTTCCTTCATATGCGATAGCCCTGCCGTGAATGGGGCCGCACCGTGCTGTGATCAGCGCCATGCCTTCTCGTTCTTTTGTTCGTAGTCTTTGAAAGCCTTCTCGAGGCCGCCCAAAACCTCGGCGGACGTTTCGAACATCGCCTTCAACTGCGGTTCGTCGACTTTCTCGATGTCCTCGCGCAAATGGCTCCGGATATCGCGGAGAGCCTTCTGCATCTTCTGTGTATGGTGTCGGGGATCACGATCTGCCGCACTTGCCATCGCCACTCTCCTCGCTGCGAATATTGCCGGCCGAAGTGCAGGAGCGTCCGGCAAGATGGGCCTTTAACGGCCCGAGGGAAGCCTGGTTCCAATTACGAAATCCGATAAAGCCGGCATGAAATACAGGGAATTGCTCATGGAGTTCAGCTGCACATTCAGTATCTACGAGTGAACCTCCATTCGCTCAAGCGCGGCGATCAGCTGATCCACGTCGAAGGGCTTGGTCAGAATTTCAAGTCGCGCCGCAGGCGCGAAGCGTTGCCGAATCTCGTCATCGGCGTAGCCAGTTGTCAGGACGATGGGCAGGTCTGACCGCAGGGCTCGAAGCTCCTCAACCAGTCCATCTCCGGGTCGGTCGGGAAGCCCGAGATCGACCACGGCGGCCGCCAGCTCGTGGTGCGTGCTTCTCGCCTTCAGGACTGCCTCCTCGAAGCTTGTCGCGGCCTCGGTGACGAAGCCCCTCTCCGAGAGCATGTCCGTGAGCAGCAGGCTCAAGAGGAATTCGTCTTCGACGACAAGGACGCGCCGCGTGGGGGCGTTTCCGTGGTTCAAGAGTTCGCGCACCCTGCCACCAAGCTCCGCCGAGGAGAACGGCTTGCTGAGCAGTCTGGTGCCGGCCTCGAGGCGGCCTTCGCGAATGAGGACGTCACCGGCATAGCCGGTGGTGATGAGAACCTTCAACCCGGGGCGATGCGCACGAGCACACTCGGCGAGGTCCTTCCCGGTGAGCTGGCCGGGAAGGCCAAGATCCGTGAACAGAAGGTCGACCCTGGCGCCGCGCTCGAGTATCTTCAGCGCCGAATGCGCGTCGCTCGCTTCGATCACCACATATCCGAACTCGCGGAGGCTGTTGCTCGCGAAAGCCCGCACATCCTCGTTGTCCTCGACGACAAGGATGGTTTCGCCCTCTCGTGAGTGGAGGACAAACGGACTGTCTTGCTTTGAGGCTTGCGGCGGCGGCAGAGCGTCGGATTGCGCCGCCGCCTTCGGAAGCAGGATCTCGATCCTTGTTCCGCCATTTGGCTTGCTCGACAGCGTAATGTGGCCCCCACTCTGCCTCACAAAGCCGTAGACCTGACTGAGGCCCAGCCCCGTTCCTCTTCCATCCGGCTTTGTCGTGAAGAAAGGCTCGAACACGCGACTGAGCACGTCAGGAGTCATTCCACAGCCTGAATCGGTCACGGCGATGAGGACGTGAGGGCCTGGGCGTCCTTCATCCTCGCGGGTTTCATCGGCGAGCTTTCGATCGATATTCGCCACTTCAATTGCGATACTTCCGCCCTCCGGCATCGCGTCTCGGGCGTTCACGGCCAAGTTCAGAATCGCCGATTCCAGCTCCGTCGGATCCACTTCGACCGGCCAAAGATCCTCTGCGACCGTCGTTCTGACGACGATCGTCTCTCCGAGCGTCCGTTGCAGCAGATCGGACAAGCTCGAGATCAGCTCCTTGAGATCGACGAGCCGGGCCTCCAGCGGCTTCTGGCGGGCAAAACTCAGCAGCTTCGCCGTCAGCTGCGCGGCCTGCCGGGCACCCCGCGCGGCATTTTCGAGCGCATTGGCAATCCGGCTGTCGGCTCCTGCAGTCACGCGCATGGCGCTTTCCAGATTTCCGAGCACAACCGTTAGCAGATTGTTGAAATCGTGTGCGATGCCGGCGGTCAGCCGACCCACTGCCTCCATCTTGGCGGCATGGCGCAGACGCTCCTCGGTGGCCCTGCGGCTCGAAATGTCGCGAATGCTCGCAAGGCGCGCAGGCCGGCCATCAAAAGTCGTCTCGACCGTGCGGATTTCCGCATCGATGACGCGAGCGCCCGGCTGATGAACCGAGATCTCGGTCATATCGTCCACGACAAAGGGAATCCCGATGGGTGATCCGATCAACGATCCGATCGGGCGGCCGAAGATCGTTTCCGAGGCCGGATTGGCAAACAGCACGACGCCGGATTCATCGACGACAATGATGCCGTCGGCATTCTTTTCGATCAGAAACCGGACCTCGGACTGATCGATCGCCGGCTTTGTGGACGGACCCGCTATGCTCATGATTCACCTGAAGCGGCCATGTGGAATGCGTCGGCGAGCTCATTCTCTGAATACGTTCGGAGCCCGACTGAACGGCTCACCCAAATGCATGCCGGCGCCGTCTATCGTGAAACGCCGGATCTCCTTGGCATGCTCGCTGCCGCGCATCTTCAACACCATCAACCCGCGATGCATGATCTCCTGCTCCTGGATGTATCGCAGCAGAATGATGGAGTCGGTCATGGTGGAAATGTGCTGCTCGCTTGCGCTTTCGCCGCCCACCAGAGACTTGCTGGTCGCCGTGCACAAACCGGCGATCTCCCGCTTCTTGATGAAGGATGTCAGGCTGATCAGGAACTCGCGGAAGCCGGTCTCGGGGGCAATTCGCTCCAGGGCCGAAAGGCTGTCGACGGCAATTCGGTTGGGCTTGAATTCGTCAACCAACCCCTGGATCGTCAACAGGTGATCGGGCAGCCCCTGGGCTTCGGGGTACAGGCAAACGATCTTCAATTTTCCTTCCGCCTCCATCCGCGCGAAATCGGCGCCCCAGCCCGTGGCATTTCGGAAGAGCTGGCCCTTGCTCTCCTCGTATCCGAACAGAATGGCTCTTTCCCCGGCCTCGACGCCGCCTGCGAGAAAATTCGTGACCAGCAGCGTCTTTCCGGTGCCTGTGGCTCCGCTCACGAGCGTCACGCTGTCTCGGAAGAAGCCTCCGCCGCACATCTCGTCGATTGCGGAATTTCCGCTGGTGACCCGCACGGTGCTGGACTGTTGCTCGAGCCGGAGAGACGACAGCGGAATGGCGACGACCCCGCGTCCTGCCAACAGCGTGAATGGCGCCTCGCCCTCCGCGTGATGGCTGCCTCGCATCTTGAGCACCTCGATCGTCCGCCGGCGCTTCTCTCGGTAGAGGAGATTACGCAGGATGACGACATTGTCGGCGACGAATTCCTCGAGCCGATGCCGCGTGATCTCTCCATATTCGCTGTTTCGCTCCGCCGTCATCAGCACGGTCAGGCCCGCCTTCTTCAAGGCCGTGCTGATGCGAAACAGCTCGCGCCTCAGTATCTTGGGATCGCTGATGAAATGATCGAAAAGCTGAGTGAGTGAGTCCAGCACCACGCGCTTGGCGTTGACGCTCCTGACTGCATGCATGATTCGGGACAGCAGCCCCTCCAGGTCGAAGTCGCCGATGACCAGTTCGTCCGTGCTCGGTGGGCTCGCGTCGACGAACGCGAGGCGACCGGCCTTCCGCCACTTGGCCAGTTCCCAGCCGAACCCGCTCATATTGGCCTCGATATCGGCGGGCGGCTCCTCGAACGTGACCAGCACGCCGTTCTCGTTGAACGTCTCGATGCCGTGCGCGAGAAACTGGGTGGCGAACACCGTCTTGCCGCTTCCAGGCGTGCCGCCGACGACCGTCGTTCGGGCGCGCGGGAGCCCACCCATCACCAATTCATCGAACGCATCGACGCCGGTCCTGACCCGCTCCAGTACGCTGGAGATCTCGGTCTCCTGGTCGCCGTCTTGGCCGCTATCCTGGGCGGTCATGCGTGATCTCCTTCGATTCCCATGAATTCAAGGATGCGTTTGGTATCGCTGAGGTCTCCGACGATGCGACGGGAGCGAGGGCCGTCCTCGTACGAAAGGGTCGGCGTGGCAATGATGCCGGCGCGGTCGGCGAGATCAGGACGCGTGAGCACGTCGATGATCTCGACGTCCCAGCCTTTGCTGCTCACCGAGGCGCGAAGGCGCTCAAGATTCTGCTGGGCGCGGCGGGAGTTCGCCGAGTTACCCGCAATGTAGAGTCGTAGCACGAGCGGAGCAGCCACCGGACATAGCCTTACTTTTTTGATCGTCGGGTCAATGCCGAACCAAAGCTGCCACTGCTCGCCCCTCCGGCGGTCTTCGGTCGCTCAACAAGCCTGCGCTCCGAAGGAACAACATGGTTCCCCGGAGCGCAAGAGAGAGAGAAATACTAGGCGACTAGTAGCGGCTAACGTTCCGCTCGATCCGCACGCGGTCGCCTCCGTCTTGCCTCCGCCAAAGCCTCGTTGGTGATCCCGCGCTCGCGCGCCCAAAGGATTGCCGCGCTTCGCCGATTGACGCCGATCTTGCGATAGAGCGATGCAACGTGGTTGCGGATCGTGTTCTGGGACAGGTGCAGCTGCTCGCTCATGTGCAGGTCGCTCTTGCCCTGACAGATCAGTCCAAGAATCTCCCGCTCGCGATCGGTGAGCAGTTCGATATCCGCCACAGAAGGATTCGGTTGAGCGATACGGACACCCTTCAGCTTCTCGATAATGGTTCGGGCAAAAGACGTTGTATCTGCCAGGACCGACTCGATCGCCGACATCGTGTCCTGGTTTGCCTCTTCCGTTTCCTGAATGATGCAGATGGCGGTCGGCGCATCCGACAGCGTCAGCGTTCGAACCGAAACGAAGCAATCGATGCTTTGACCTGCCGGCCTCCGAAGGGGCAGCTCAAGGCTCTTGAGACTTCCATCCAGCCGACTTCGGGTCTTCTCATCGACCCAAACGAGGTTTCCCTTCCTATCGACCACGATGGCGCCATTCTCGAGAGCAGACAAAATCGCGGTCCAAGGTTCGTTTTCGCGCGCATCATCGCTCGCCATTCGGCCCATGGCCTGGCTCCCCTCTGGTTGCGGAATTCGACTTGCTTGGATTTGCCTGGATAACGCCCGCCCCCGGAACTAGTTCCTTCGTACCAAATGACTGGTAATTCTGCGCTAACGTGGCCTGATGCGAGCGGGTCGCTCGCGGACCCCCGTGAATGGCGCTTTTGGTGGGGCGTCCGGCCTGAATTCGTGGACCGGACAAAGGGGATGAATATTCGACCAGCCGTCCGCAGACGAAGCGACCGCTCCGGACGCTCCGAATATGTGGGTGTGGTGCGCTCGGAGGGACTCGAACCCCCACGGTGTTACCCACTGCCACCTCAAGGCAGCGCGTCTACCAGTTCCGCCACGAGCGCTAGGAGATGCCGGCCTGAGGTCTTAGGCTGGCCGGATCAGCGGCCGCCGATCTAACAAATCCATCAGGGGGATACAAGCCTGCAAAGGCCCCGAATTCCACAAGGCAGGAAAGTTCATGCCCCTTCCCTTGGGATCTGGCTTCAGCCCGTGCCCAGGCCTTTACCTCGTCCCCGGGGCGCTACCGCGTCCCCGGCGTGCGCGGCAGCATCTGCTTGACCTCGACCGCGATCCGGTTGCGATCGACCAGCACGACGCCGGAGGCGACCGGCAAATTATTGGCCAAAACCTTGACCTCGTCGGCCTCGGTTGCGTCCAGTTCGATGATGGCGCCGCGGGAAAGACGTAATACCTGATGGATCGGCATGGTGGTCGTCCCGAGGACGACCATGAGATCCACGGTGACTTTATCGAGAGTGGGCACTGTCAGGACCGCCGCAACTTGGGACTGTGAACCAAAGGACTTTGAACCAAAGAACTTGGCATTTGCTCCCGTCATGATCACCACGTTATGGTTAGCCAATGGTTAATTCGCCCGAAAACCCCCGCCAAAACCCGCGTCACGAGCTCGATTTGACGTCGTTTTCCGCCGCCAGCGGCCACCCCGTCACGTGGCTTATCTCGGACGCTCCGGTGCCCTATCCGGACGCGGTAGCCGCCATGGAGGCCCGAGTCGCGGCGATCGCCGCGGGCGAGGCTGCCGAGCTGGTCTGGCTGCTCGAACATCCCCCGCTCTACACCTCCGGCACTTCGGGCAAAGAATCCGACCTGCTCGATCCACGATTCCCAACTTTTGCGACCGGACGCGGCGGCCAGCTCACCTATCACGGCCCCGGCCAGCGGGTGGCCTATGTCATGCTCGACCTCAAGCGCCGCCGGCCGGACGTCCGGGCCTATGTCGCGAGCCTGGAGGAGTTGATTCTGCGCACGCTGGCCGCCTTCAACGTGCGCGGCGAGCGGCGCGAGGACCGGGTCGGGGTCTGGGTCAGGCGGCCGGACAAGGGGCCAGAGCATGAGGACAAGATCGCGGCGATCGGCGTCCGGCTGAGACGCTGGGTGTCATTCCATGGCATTGCGATCAACGTCGAGCCGGAGTTGTCGCATTTCGGCGGCATCATCCCTTGCGGCGTCGCCGATCCCCGCTATGGCGTCACCTCGCTGGTCGATCTCGGCCAGCTCGTGGCCATGGCCGATGTCGACATCGCGCTGCGCCAGGCGTTCGAGCAATTGTTCGGGCCGACACGCGCGCTGGTGCCGGAAGCGGAGGTCTGACGCTTCCGTGGTCTTCGCGGAATCAGCTATGCTTGTTTCGGTGTCGCCCACGCCTCCCCCCTCCGCCGGGAAAGTAGACTTCATACCGGGCGAATTGATCTTCGACCGACTGTTCGAGCGCCAGGCATAAGGAGGGGTTGCGATCATGCTCGCAATGGGAGGTTCTCGCGATGAAATTATCTGCGCCCATCTATCATATGAAGCGCAAGGCGAAACGCATGTCCCGCGAGCGAGGCATTCCGCTTCACGAGGCGCTTGACCGCATCGCGACGATTGAGGGGTTTTCGGCCTGGAGCATGCTCGCGGCGAAGGCGGCGGCGGTAACGCCGGCCAGCAGGCTATTCTCGCAATTCCGGCCGGGCGACCTGGTGCTGGTCGGCGCGCGTCCTGTTCACGGCAAAACCCTGATGAGCCTCGAGCTTGCGGTGGAGGCAATGCGGTCGGGCCATCGCGCTGCGTTCTTCTCGCTCGAATATACCGAGAAAGAGGTTCTGGACCGCCTCCGCGCGATCGGCGTGGAACCCGCACAATTCGACAGGCTGTTCGAGATCGATTGCTCCGACGCCATCAGCGCCGACTACGTCGTCAAGCAAATGGCCGCAGCTCCCTGCGGCACGGTCGTGGTGATAGACTATCTGCAATTGCTCGATCAGAGGCGGGAGCCGGACCTCTCCGTTCAGGTGCGCGCACTGAAATCGTTCGCACACGACAGGGGATTGGTCGTCGTCTTCATTTCGCAGATCAATCGATCCTACGACCCCTCCGTCAAGCCATGCCCCGATCTCGGCGATGTCAGGCTGCCAAATCCGCTGGACCTGAAGCTGTTCGACAAGATGTGCTTTCTGAACAATTCCGAAGTTCAGCTCCGGCTCGCGAGCTGACGATCCTCGATGTCCGGTCCGTGCCGCGGGTGAGATCGTCACCCGCGACCTCCGGCATCACGCCGCCTTGAGCGGGACCTCGAGCTTGCCGGCGATGTAGCGGCGCTCCTGAGTGAGGCCGCCGAAGCCATAGGCATCGCCCTTGACCTCGTCGACGTGCAGATAGGTCTCGGGATGCAGCGGGCCCAAAAGCTCGGCCATGCGCCTGAACATGGCAGCGAGATAGGCCGCCTTCTCGTCCTTGGTGTTGGTGCCTTCGCTGACGTGGATGTCGATCCAGTAGCTCGCAAGCTTCTGCTCGGCGAGCGACTTGCCGCCGGCGAACCAGTCGCTTGCATCGACCGATTTCACGATGATGGCAGTCACCTTGGGGTCCTTGTGCAGGATCGTTGCGGTGAGCTCGGACACGGCGTTCGCAATGTCGGCCTTCAGCGAGGGCGACTGGCGGGATGTGGTGTAGGACACGGTGATCAGGGGCATGGATGTTCTCCTCCGGAGCCGCGCAGGTCGCGCGGCGTTGATGAGAAGCTAGATCTCCCTTCGCCATTTTGGTATGTTATCGTTGATGATATCAATGATAACGACTTGTGATGACAGCCGTCCTCGACATCGCCACCGTCCAGGCCTTCCTGCTGGTCGCCGAGCTCCAGAGCTTCACCCGCGCCGCGGAGGCGCTCGGCACAACACAGGCGGCCGTCAGCCTGAAGATGCAGCGGCTGGAGACGCTGCTCGGAAAGCGTCTCGTCGAACGCTCGCCGCGCGCGGTCCGGCTCACCGCCGAGGGCGCCGCGTTCCGCGATCGTGCCCGCGCGCTGATGGAGGCGCATGACCGGGCGCTGTCAGGTGAGGCTTCAGTCGCGCAGACGCTCTCGCTCGGCATCTCCGACCATGCGGCGGGGCCCGAACTCGTCCCACTGCTCGAACGCCTGCACGCGATGTCTACGAATCTCACCCTCGCCGTCACCATCGGCTTCTCGCGCGAGATGCAGGATGCCTATGACGCGGGGCGGCTCGATGCGGTGATCGTGCGCCAGGAGGGCAGCCGTCGCGGCGGCGAAAAATTGGCCGAGGACGAGTTCGGCTGGTTCGCCGCAAGACGCTTCACGCTACGGAAAGGTGAGCCGTTGCCGCTTGCGACGCTCGCCCCACCTTGCGGCGTCCGCGCCGTTGCCGTCCGCGCACTCGACAAGGCCGGCATCGCCTGGCGCGAGCGCTTCGTCGGCGGTGGCGTCACGGCGGCCGTCGCGGCCGCGCTTGCCGGCCTCGCGGTCGCGCCATTGGCGCGGCGGATTGCGCCTCCCGGGCTGGTCGACATCGGGCCGGCACAGAAATTGCCGAAACTCGGCAGCTCGAAAGTGATGCTGCATTCCAAGGTTAGCGATCCCGCTAAGCTTACGGCGCTGCGTGCAGTGACGGCGACGTTCCGGAGCGGCACGGCGGCTTGAGGCCGAACGCTCACAAGATGGCCTCGAACGCGCTGCGCAGCGTCTCGTGAGCGGCGGCCGATTTGCATACGCCCCCCGATGTTTGCCTAAAAATGTCCCAGATTGGGGGAACCATCCGGCGCCTCGGGCGTTTGCCCCCGTCGAGGCGGGGTCCGGAATGGTTAAAAAGTCTAGTCAGCAGAGAGACTTGTTCGAGAGCGAACGCAGTTTCCGGCTGTTGGTTGAAGGCGTTGCCGACTACGCCCTTTACATGCTCGACCCCAGCGGGATCATCACGAGCTGGAACATCGGCGGCGAGCGCATCAAGGGCTACTCGCCCGGGGAAATCCTCGGCCAACATTTTTCGCGCTTCTACACCGAGACCGACCGCGCCAACGGCAAACCGGCGCGGGCGCTGGGCATCGCGCGGGAAAAGGGCCGCTACGAGGAGGAAGGCTGGCGTGTCCGCAAGGACGGCACGTTCTTCTGGGCCAGCGTCGTGATCGATCCGATCTATGAGGACGGCGAGCTGGTCGGCTTCGCCAAGATCACGCGCGACATCACCGAACGCCGCAATACGCAGCTCAAGCTCGAGGTGATGCAGAAGCAGCTCGCCGAATCCCAGAAGTTCGATGCGCTCGGCCAGCTCACCGGAGGGGTGGCTCACGATTTCAACAATCTCCTGATGATCATCAGCGGCAGCCTCCACATGTTGAAGAGGGGCACTGACGACGAGGCCAAGGTTCAGCGCGCGATCTCGGCCATCGAGACCGCCACCAAGCGCGGCGCGGCGCTGACCAACCAGCTCCTCACCTTCGCACGGCGACAGAGCGTCAATCCGCAGGCGGTCGATTTCGCCGAGCGTATCGCGGCGATCCGCGAGGTGCTCGATGCCGGCGTCGGCAGCTCCGTGCGTCTGGTCTTCGACATCAGTGGCGAAGTGTGGCCGATCAAGACCGACGTCTCCGAACTCGAGACCGCGCTGCTCAACCTCGTCATCAATGCCCGCGATGCGATGCCCGACGGGGGCACGGTGACGATCGGTGCGCACAACGTCGTACTCCATGAGCCCCCGCTCGCCGGCAACTTCGTCGCGATCGACGTCAGCGATACCGGGTTCGGCATTCCCGATGACGTCCTCGACAAGATCTTCGAGCCGTTCTTCACGACCAAGCCGATCGGAAAAGGCACCGGACTCGGCCTCTCCCAGGTGCACGGCTTTGCCCACCAGGCGGGCGGCACGATCAAGGTCGCCAGCGAGCTTGGCAAGGGGACCACTTTCACCATCCTGCTACCGCGCGCGGACGACGCCCCATCGCGCGAGCCGGCGGGAGCATCATCGTTCCGCGGCAGCGGCACGGTGCTGCTGGTCGAGGACAATCCGGACGTCGCCTCCGTCAGCGTCGGCCTGCTGGAACAGCTCGGCTACAGCGTGCGCAGGGTCGCCGATGCCGAAGCTGCGCTGCTCGAGATCGAGAAGAACGGCGTCGACTTCGTATTCTCGGACATCGTCATGCCCGGCAAGATGGACGGGCTCGGCCTCGCCCAGCACCTGCGCCAGATCCGGCCCGGCCTGCCGATCCTGCTCGCCACCGGCTATAGCGAGGTCGCCGCCGGCGTGCGCGGCGATTTCCCGATCCTGCGCAAGCCCTACGAGATCCACGAGCTCAGCGAGGCGATCGCCAAGCTGCCGCGGTGATTGCTCACCTCTCCCCGCTTGCGGCAGGGCAATCGCATGGCGGCGTTCTGATTGCGCGCCTCGTCCCTTCGAGATGACCCTCTGCGCAGTCTCCTCCAGGATGAGGCTAATCGGCTTCGGTGCTCGTTGAAACTGCTGCCGCGCATTCCATCCTCATCCTGAGGAGCCCGCCTAAGCTGGCGTCTCGAAGGATGGCCGCAGGGAAACGCTCTCAACATGCGATAGCTTGCCGCAACCGGAGAGCGGGAGCACACCTACGCCGTCGGTAACACCGAAAACGCCTCCCCTGCCCGGCGCAGGTTCAGCTCCTCGGCACCCGCAGTCTCGCTGGTGACGCTGTCGACGCGCGAGGACGGCGGGCCGTGGCGGCACAGCGCGACCATGTCGGCGACGTGCTTGGGCGTGCCCGCGAACAGCGCTTCGACGCTGCCGTCACGGCGGTTGCGGACCCAGCCTTCGAGACCGCATGCAGCCGCCTGGGATTCGACCCAGGCGCGGTAGCCGACGCCCTGGACGCGGCCGCGGATCACGACCTGGAGGATCGCCCGCGTCATTTTCTCGGTCCAAGATAATCGGCGCTGCGCGCCTTCACATCGGCCTCGCGCATGACGCGGCTGGTCAGTTCCGATGTGGGCAATCCCTTCAGCGCTTTCGGTGCCGTGCCCTCACGCAATGCCTTCTGAGTCTCGTACACTGCCTGCGTTGCAGCCGCGATCGGCGCATGGCCCTGCAGCGCGATGCGCACGCGTTGGCTCTCGAGATAGTCGGTAGCGTTCAATTCCTCCGGCGCGCCGCCGAGCACGAGCGGCAGGTGCGTGGCGGATGCGATGGCCGCGAGTTCCGCGTGCGACCTGATGCCGGTGAAGAACAGCGCGTCCACGCCGGTGGCTTCATAGGCCATGGCGCGCCGGATCGCATCTTCGATGGACGTGATCGAGGCAGCTCCCGTGCGCCCCATGATGACGAGCGAGGGATCGCTGCGGCCGTCGAGCGCCGCCTTCATCTTGCCGACGCCTTCCTCGAGCGGGATCAGTTGCGTGTTCGCCTCGCCGAACGCCGCGGGCAGCAGCGTGTCCTCGATGGTGAGGCCGGCAGCCCCCGCCGTCTCCAGCTCCTGCACCGTACGGCGCACGTTCAGCGCGTTGCCATAGCCGTGATCGGCATCGACGAGGACGGGAAGCGCGGAGGCGCGCGACATCCGCCGCATCTGCTCGGCAAGCTCGCTCAGCGTGATCAGCGTGACGTCGGGATCGCCGAGCACGGCGAGCGAGGCCACCGAACCGCCGAACATGCCGAGCGGAAAACCGAGGTCCTCGGCAATGCGGATCGAGATAGCGTCGTAGACCGAGCCGGGATGGACGCAAGCCGAGCCCGACAGGATCGATCGCAGTTTCTCGCGGCGGGAACGAAAGGCCATGGTTGCCTCACTCTCCATTCCTCATCCTGAGGAGCGTCTGGCGTTGCGCTCCGGCGCGCTTCACGCAAACTCCAAAATCAGCGCGTCCACCGCGAGGGTCGCGCCGGCGCTGGCGTGGATCTTCTTCACAGTGCCGTCCTGCTCGGCGCGCAGCACGTTCTGCATCTTCATGGCTTCGACGACGGCGAGCGTCTCGCCGGCCTTGACCTCCTGCCCCTCGTTCACGGCGATCGAGACCACGAGGCCCGGCATCGGACAGAGCAGCTTCTTGCCGGTGTCCGAAGCCGTTGTCACTGGCATCAGCCGGGCCGAGGCCGCTTCAGCCTCGGTCCAGACATAGACGGGCACCTCGACGCCCTGATGCGCGAGACGAATGCCGTTGGCAATCGGGCGGGCCTGCAGCGCGACGAACTGTCCATCGATGGTGCCCTGCCAGACCGGATCGCCGGGCTTCCACGGCGATTGCAGCAGATGCGCATTGCCGGCCTTGCCGTCCGCATCGACGAAACGCACCGTGATTGCTTCGCCCTCGCGCGCAACCTCCAGCAGGATCTCCTGGCGATCGAGCCAGACTGCGCGGCGGCGCTCGCGCTGCACGATGCGGCCGCCCATCTGGCCCGAGATCTGCCGCTTGCGCTCGCCGAGCACGTGATCGATGGCGGCGCCGACCGCAGCGATCCGCCGCGCGACCTCGCCTTCGGGCACGCGCACCGCAAAGCCCTTGGGAAACTCCTCGGCGATGAAGCCGGTGGAGAGCCGTCCCTCGCGCCAGCGCGGATGGTGCATCAGCGCGGACAGGAACGGAATGTTGTGCCTGATACCGTCGACATAGAAGGAATCCAGCGCTGTCGCCTGCGCCTCGATCGCGGCCGCGCGCGAGGGGGCATGGGTCACCAGCTTGGCGATCATCGGATCGTAATGGATCGAGATCTCGCCGCCCTCCTGGACGCCGGTGTCGTTACGCACGGTGATACCATCCTGGCTGGCTTCCGCCGGCGGGCGATATTTCACCAGGCGCCCGATCGAAGGCAGGAAGTTGCGGAACGGATCTTCGGCATAGAGGCGCGATTCAACCGCCCAGCCGGTCAGCGTGACGTCCTTCTGCGCAATGGCGAGCTTCTCGCCGGCGGCAACGCGGATCATCTGCTCGACGAGATCGATTCCGGTCACGAGTTCGGTGACGGGATGCTCGACCTGGAGGCGCGTGTTCATCTCCAGGAAGTAGAAGCTCTTGTCCTGCCCTGCGACGAACTCGACGGTGCCGGCGGAATCGTAGTTCACGGCTTTCGCCAGCGCGACCGCCTGCTCGCCCATCTTGCGGCGGGTTTCCTCGTCCAGCAGCGGCGACGGTGCCTCCTCGATGACCTTCTGGTTGCGGCGCTGGATCGAGCATTCACGCTCGCCGAGATAGATCACGTTGCCGTGCTTGTCGCCCAGCACCTGGATCTCGATATGGCGGGGATCAACGATGAATTTTTCGACGAAGACGCGGTCGTCGCCGAACGAGGCCTTGGCCTCGGCCTTGGCGAGGTTGAAGCCCTCGGCGACCTCGGCCTTGGAGTGCGCGATGCGCATGCCCTTGCCGCCGCCGCCAGCGGAGGCCTTGATCATGACGGGATAGCCGATCTCGTCGGCAATGCGGACCGCGTGCTTGTCGTCCTCGATGACGCCGAGATGGCCCGGCACGGTCGAGACCTTGGCCTTGGCCGCCGCCTTCTTGGATTCGATCTTGTCACCCATCGCCGCGATCGCGCCGGGGTTCGGGCCGATGAAGACGATGCCGGCCGCCGCCAGCGCGCGCGGAAACGCCTCGCGCTCGGACAGGAAGCCGTAGCCGGGATGCACCGCTTCCGCGCCGGTCTTGCGGCAGGCGTCCACGATCTTCTCGATCACCAAATAGCTCTCGGCCGCGGCGGGTGGGCCGATCAGCACGGCCTCATCGGCCATCTCGACATGGAGGGCATCGCGGTCGGCCTCGGAATAGACCGCAACGGTCTGAATTCCCATCCGGCGGGCAGTCTTGATGACCCGGCAGGCGATTTCGCCGCGATTGGCGATCAGAATGCGTTTGAACATGCTTTTCTTGAGTCTCGACCTTGGGCGGGGACCCCTTTCCTGGCCGCTGGGGCCTATGGGAAACGGGCCGTGTGGCTCCCGTGGTACATCAAAATGGGCCGGAGGCAACGGTCTAAATCCCTCCCCTCTGGCGTACCAGCGCAAGACCGGAATGGGCTTGCGCAACGGACGACTGGCCCTGGCACCGCCTACAGCTTCCCGGCCTTGGCCACGTCCCGCACGAGGCCGTGAACAAAGCCAAGCTTGGCGACTACCGCGGGCGACAGGATGAAGGGATAGAGGTCGCGCAGGCCCATGGCGCGGTTGACGCTGTTCATGGCGAAGGTGAAGGGCAACCATGCGTTGACCAGCGCTTCCACATCCCGGGCCTCGTAGGGGTCGAAACGGATGCGCGCCGTCAGCTCCCCGTCGCGGTCGACCTTGGGGCGTACCTCCATGCCGAACTCGGCGGCCATCTCCAGCGTGTCGACGATGTGGAGATAGTGCGCCCAGGTCTCGGCAAAGTCCTCCCACGGATGCATCGTCGCATAGGCCGAGACGTAGTTCTGCTGCCAGTTCGGCGGCGCGCCTTCGGCATAATGACGCTGCAGGGCCTGGCCGTAATCGGCCGAATCGTCGCCGAACATGGCGCGGAATTGGTCTAGCTTGTCCCCGTCGCGCACCAGCACGTCCCAGAAATAATGCCCGACCTCGTGGCGGAAATGCCCGAGCAGCGTCCGGTAGGGCTCGCCCATCTCGAGCCTGCGCCGCTCGCGCGCGAGGTCGTCGGCCTCGGTGAGCGCGATCGTGATCAGGCCGTTGTCATGGCCGGTCATGATCTTCTCTCCGCTGTGCGGATCGTCGGCGAGGAAATTGAAGATCAGCCCATGCGCGGGATTGTCCTGCCGGGTCTGGAGCGGCAGCTTCCAGCGGATCAGGGAATAGAACAGCCGGTGCTTCGCCACCTCCAGCTCGCGCCAGCCGGCGAGCTGCGCCGGATCCGACAGATCCGGCACGATGCCGTTGTGACGGCAGGCGCGGCAATAACCCGTGCCGTCACCCGTATCCGTCAGCCAGTTGCAGGAATCGTATTCGGCATTACGGCACAGCATGCGGCTTTCGGCCTTGTCGACCAGCGTCCTCCAGGCCCCGCCGTCGGGCTCGATCGCCGACATCGTCTCCTTCTCCGGCAGGAAGGCGACGCGGTGGCCGCAGCGCTCGCAAGCGCGGTTCTCGAAATACAGGACGTTGCCGCAGGCTTGGCAGACAAAGAGCTTCAAGATTTAGCCTCTTCAGAAAGGAAGGCTTGTGAATGAGTTATGGCGCCTCGCAGATAGGCGCGCAGAGGGCCCATCGTTCCAACGTCAGGAACAAATAGCCAGCGGAGGCGTTCGTTCATATCCTCCGTCATCCTGCGCCTTACCTGCATATTCCCGTCTAAGCGATGGCCATCACGCTCCGTCTGTGTGAATATCGGTCCGGCACGTGCGCACCCGCATGACAACGGCCGACGCCTTGACCGATCCTTTGCCCGAGACCCTCGCTGCCGAAAGGCTGCGCCAGCACCTCGAAGACGTCGCGCGCGAGCGCGACAACGCCTACCGCGCGCTTCAGGAGCGCGAGGCCGAGCTCGCACGCATCCAGCGTATCGGCAAGGTCGGAGGCGTCGAGGTCGACTTCCGCGAAGGGTTCAAGAACCGCCGTTCGCCCGAATATCTGATGATCCACGGGCTGCCCCCGGAGGCCACGGACGAGACGCACGAGGACTGGGTCAACCGCATCCATCCCGAGGACCGCGACGCGACCGTCAGCCATTTCTTCGAGGCTCTCGCCGGAACGAGCCAAGATTACACCGCCGAATACCGCATCATCCGTCCCAGCGACGGCGAGACCCGCTGGATCCGGGTCGTCGCCAAGATCGAGCGCGACGGGGACGGCCGCGCCATTCGGCTCGTCGGCGCCCATATCGACATCACCGACCAGATGCTCGCGCGCGAGACGCTGCGCGAGAGCGAGGAGCGCTTTCGGCTGATTGCCGATAGCGCGCCGGTGCCGATCTGGGTGACCAAGCTCGACCGCAAGCGGTCCTTCGCCAACCAGGCCTATGTCGATTTCGTCGGCCTGCCCTACGATCAGGCCATCGATTTCGACTGGCGCAAGGTGCTGCATCCGGACGACCTGCCGCACGTGCTCCAGCAATCCGTCCAGGGCGAAGCTTCGCTAAAACCATTCGTGCTGGAAGCGCGCTACAAGAACGCCAAGGGCGAATGGCGCTGGCTGCGCTCGGAATCGCAGCCGCGCTGGGATCCGACCGGCAAGCATATCGGCTTCATCGGCGTCGCCCACGACGTCACCGCGGCCAAGCAGGCTGAGATCGAGCTCCGGCAGCTCAACGAGACTCTGGAAGAGCGCATCGCCCAGCGTACCGCCGAGCTCGAAGCCAACGAGGCGCGGCTGCGTGCGATCCTGGAGACCAGCAACCAATATCAGGGCCTCGTCAATCTCAGGGGCGAATTGCTTTACGCCAACAAGACCGCGCTCGCCGGCATCAAGGCGAATTCCTCGGACGTGATCGGAAAGCCGTTGTGGGAGACGCCCTGGTTCACCGGCACGAGCGGCATGAGTGCTGCCGTGCGAGAGGCCTTCGACAGGGTGCTCAAGGGCGAAGCCGTGCGGCTCGAGATGCGCCTGCACCTTCCCGTCGGCGAGCGCGATTTCGACTTCGGCATGCGTCCGGTGCTCGATCGCCACGGCAACATCACCGGTGCCGTGCCAGAGGCCGTCGACATCACCGAGCGCCGGCGCGGCGAGGAAGCGCTAAGGCAGTCGCAGAAGATGGAGGCGATCGGTCAGCTTACCGGCGGCGTCGCGCACGACTTCAACAATCTCCTCACCATCATCCGTTCGGCGACCGACTTCCTGCGCCGCCGCGAGCTGCCGGAGGAGCGCCGCCGCCGCTATGTCGACGCCATTTCCGAGACGGTCGAGCGCGCCTCCAAGCTGACGGCGCAGCTGCTGGCATTCGCGCGGCGGCAGCCGCTCAAGCCGCAGATCTTCGATGTCGGCAGCCAGGTCGAGAGCATCGCGCAACTGATCCGGCCGCTGGTCGGGGGCCGCATCGACATCGCGGTCGAGATTGACGATACCCGCTGCTTCACCCTGGCCGACATCGCCCAGTTCGAGACCGCGTTGATCAACCTCGCCGTCAACGCCCGCGACGCCATGGATGGCGAAGGCCGCCTCATCATCGCGGTGCGCAAGGTCGAGGGCATTCCGAGCCTGCGCGCACAATCGCCGCGCGGCGGCGACTACATCGCCATCTCGGTCAGCGACACGGGTCGCGGCATCGCGCCGGAACATCTCGACTCGATATTCGAGCCCTTCTTCACCACCAAGGAGGTTGGCAAGGGCACGGGACTCGGGCTCAGCCAAGCCTTCGGCTTCGCAAAACAATCCGGGGGCGACATCGCGGTGACGAGCGCGCAAGGCAAAGGCGCGACCTTCACCATCTATCTGCCGCGGGCGCAGAGCCCTGTAACGGACAAGGAAGCAGCGGCACTGACCTATGAGGCGGCGGCCACCGGGCGCGGCTATCGCGTCCTCGTGGTCGAAGACGACGACGAGGTCGGCCGATTCTCCACCGAGTTGCTGGAGGATCTCGGCTACGTCGTCCGCCGCGTCGCCAACGCCAATGCGGCGCTGACCATCCTCGACGAGAACGAATTCGCCGTGGACCTCGTCTTCTCCGACGTCATCATGCCCGGCATGAACGGCGTCGAGCTCGCCGGCGTCATCCGCGAGCAGTATCCGGGTCTGCCGGTCGTGCTCACCTCTGGCTACAGCAACGTGCTCGCCGAGAACGCCCATCGCGGCTTCGAGCTGATCCAGAAGCCGTATTCGGTGGAATCGCTCTCGCGCATCCTGCGCAAGGCGATCACGGAGAAGCTGTCGATGGCACGGTGAACCTCTTTCGGCGTCCGGGCGAAAGCCGGGATCCATATCGCGTGATTTCCCTTGTGGCACACGCATCGTCGCTCTTCGCCAAACACCTTTTCGTGCTTGTGGGTCGCGGCCTTCGCCGAGACGACATTTGAGTGTTAGGCTGCAATTGCCCGCACAACGATGATCAGCCGCCACACGTAAAGACCCTGATGAAACCCGCGCTCCTCTCCGCCTGGCAGACCTGGGCGATCCTCTCCGCCTGCTTTGCCGCGCTGACCGCGATCTTTGCCAAGGTCGGCGTCGAGAATATCAATCCGGACCTCGCCACTTGTATCCGCACCATCGTGGTCCTGCTCGCATTATCGGTGCTGCTGCTCTGCACCGGCCAGTTCGCCATGCCCTCAGCGGTCTCGTCGAGAACCTGGTTATTCCTGGTGCTCTCGGGGCTTGCGACCGGCGCGTCCTGGCTGTGCTATTTCCGAGCGCTGAAGCTCGGGCCCGCAACGCTGGTCGCGCCGATCGATAAGCTCAGCGTCGTCTTGGTCGCGCTGTTCGCCTTCGCTTTTCTCGGCGAGCGCCCGACGGCTCAGGGCTGGCTTGGCATTGCCATGATCGGCGGCGGCGCGGTGCTGCTCGCGGTCAAGTTTTGAGGAGCCCGGCGTGATCCGCGGAACCAGGCCGGCAACACGAAGGTTGCTGCCGGGGCCACCTTGAGCCTCGGCCGAGAGATCCGATGTCGAGCGCAAACTCCGATCAAGCGAGGCACGCCGGCCGCGCGCTCGATGCGGCCAATTTCTTCCTCGCCGACGTGCGCGACGGGCTCGGGCCCTACCTCGCCCTCTATCTCCTCACCGAGCAGCGCTGGGACGAGGCGCGCATTGGGCTCGTGATGTCGATTGCAACGATCGCCGGCATCGTAGCGCAGACGCCGGCAGGTGCGCTGGTCGATGCAACGCCGAGGAAGCGGCTCGCGATGGTGATAGCCGCCATTATGGTGACCCTTGCCTCGCTATCGCTGCCGTTGTTTCCGAACTTCGGGCCAGTCGCGATCTCGCAGGGGATTGCCCAGGCCGCCGCTGTCATCTTTCCGCCTGCAATCGCCGCCGTCTCGCTCGGCATCTTCGGCCATGCCGCTTTTACCCGGCGGATCGGCCGTAACGAGACCTTCAACCATGCCGGCAACGCTGTCGCTGCGGGTCTGGCAGGCGTCCTCGCCTATTGGTTCGGCCCGACCGTCGTGTTTTACCTGCTCGGCGCCATGGCGATTGCGAGCCTCGCCAGCATTGTCGCGATCCCCGAACGAGCCATTGACCACGATCTTGCTCGCGGCCTGCACCACGCTCACGCGAACAATCTGCCCGACCACCCCTCGGGCCTCGGCGTGCTCCTGACCTGCCGCCCCCTGCTCGTCTTCGCGCTCTGCGTCGTGCTGTTTCACCTCTCGAACGCGGCCATGCTGCCTCTGGTCGGCCAGAAGCTCGCGCTGCAGGACAAGAACATGGGCACCAGTCTGATGTCGGCCTGCATCGTCGCCGCGCAAGTCGTGATGGTACCGTTCGCGATGCTGGTCGGCGCCAAAGCCGACCGCTGGGGCCACAAGCGCTTCTTCCTCGCCGCGCTGCTGATCCTGCCGATCCGCGGCATCCTCTATACGCTCTCGGACAATCCGTTCTGGCTGGTCGCTGTGCAGCTTCTGGACGGTGTTGGTGCCGGCATTTTCGGCGCGATCTTTCCGGTTATCGTCGCCGACCTCATGCGCAACACCGGCCGCTTCAACGTCGCGCAGGGCGCGGTCATCACCGCTCAGAGCATTGGAGCTGCACTATCGACGACACTGGCAGGCCTGGTCGTGGTCGGCGCGGGTTACCATGCAGCGTTCATCTCGCTTGGCGCTGTGGCGGCGATCGGCGCCGTGATCTGCTTCTTCGCGCTACCGCAGACGCGGCAAATCGCAGACGGCGATCTGTGCGCGCGGGGGAAGACAGCTGCGTCCGCATCGGCTATCGCTGCCGAATAGATCTGGTTCACCTTGAGGACTGAAACGTGCCGTCTGACGCCATCTGGGCCTGGAGCATCATCGTCGCTGCGACCGCAGGCGTCATCATCCGCCCTTTTCGCCTGCCCGAGGCGATCTGGGCAGCGATCGGTGCCGCCGCTCTCGTGCTCCTCGGCTTCCTGCCGGGGCAGGATGCGCTCACCGGCATCGAGAAGGGTGTCGACGTCTATCTGTTCCTGATCGGCATGATGCTGATCGCCGAGCTGGCACGGCTCGAAGGCCTGTTCGACTATCTGGCCGCCTTTGCCGTCGAGCATGCACGCGGCTCTCCGCAGCGGCTGTTCCTGCTGATCTATCTCGTCGGCACGCTGGTGACGGTGCTGCTCTCGAACGACGCCACCGCGATCGTGCTGACGCCGGCCGTTTACGCCGCCACTCGCGCGGCCGGCGCCAAGCCGCTGCCCTATCTGTTCGTCTGCGCCTTCATTGCCAATGCCGCGAGCTTCGTGCTGCCGATTTCCAATCCGGCCAATCTCGTGGTCTTCGGCAAGCACATGCCGCATCTTGGAGCGTGGCTGCGTCAGTTCACGCTGCCGTCGCTCGCCTCGATCGGCTTCACCTATGTCGCATTGCGCCTTGCGCTGCACCGCGAGTTGAAGGAGGAAACGATCGAAACGAGTGTCCCTCAACCGAAACTCGGCCGTGGCGGCCGATTGACCGCCTATGGCATCGGCGCCATCGGCATCGTGCTGATATGGGCCTCTGCGCTCGATCTGCAATTGGGTTTGCCGACGTTCGTCTGCGGGACCGCGACGGCGGCCGCCGTGCTGTTGATCAACCGTCAATCGCCTATGCCCGTGCTGCGCGGCGTCTCCTGGAGCGTGCTGCCGCTGGTCGGCGGGCTCTTTGTCATGGTGGAGGCGCTGGTGAAGACCGGCGTGATCGCGCAGCTCAGCGCGCTGCTGCACCAAGCGGTGGCGCAATCCGTCCCGCAGGCCGCCTGGAGCGTCGGCATTGCCACCGCGCTCGCCGACAACATCGCCAACAATCTTCCGGTCGGCCTTGTCGCCGGCTCCGTCGCCGCCAGCGATCATCTGCCCGCGCCCGTTGTCAGCGCCATCCTGATCGGCGTCGACCTCGGCCCCAATCTGTCGGTGACCGGCTCGCTCGCCACCATCCTCTGGCTGGTTGCGCTCCGGCGCGAGAAGATCGAGGTCGGCGCCTGGCCGTTCCTCAAGCTTGGTCTGCTGGTGACACCGCCCGCACTGATCGCGGCGTTGGCGGCGGCAATCTGGTAAGGAAGGCCAGACGCAGCTTTCGAAATCAGGTGCGAGCTATTTGCGGTAGATCAATGCGGCCGGCGACGCTGCGGCAGACGATCGGCCTGCTCGGCCGTGAGGTGGGATCGATCCGGTCTTCTGAGCCCGTGACCGTCCGGCCCGATCGCCGCGATGACGCCGCGACCAGGTCGTGCTTCGTCAGTCGTTCTCGTAGCCGTAGACCTCCGGCAGGATGAAGATCGCAGCCAGCAATCCGATCACCGGGAAGATTGCGACGAACAGGGTGGCATTGGCTTGCCCGATCGCCGCGAACAGCGATGGGAACAGGAAGATCGCCAGGAACGACGGCAGCTTCACGAACATATAGGCGAAGCCGCTGGCGGTGCCGCGGTATCGCGGCCGGGCGACCATGGTCGGGATGGTCATGCAGTTCGACGCGTCCCAATAGTGGCCCCAGAGCATGCCGGCCGCGGCGAACGGCAGCAGCATCTTGTTGTCCGTGAAGAGCGCAAACGCAGCGACTAGCAGTGACACCAGCACGAAGGAGAAGCCTGCGATCGCAATGCCGCGATGGCCGATCTTCGGCGTCAGCAGCGGCCCGACCCACCCCGACAGAGCGGCGAAGCTGAATAGCCCCATCGTCACCAGATTATTGCCGAGCACGCTCGACACGCCGACCATGACGAATAGCACCGGCAGGTAGAACGCGAAGGTCGAGAACTCGCTCGCCTGCGCGAAACAGGCGATCCAGCCATATAGGGTGGCACGCCAGCGGATCGGATCCTTCTTGAGATCGGCGAGGAACGCGCGGGTCGAGACCTTCGGCACCTCGACGTCCCGGTCCGGCAGCATGTCGAGATTGTCGTTGAACATCTCGCGCGCGACCTGCTTGGCCTCGCGGTAGCGCCCCTTCTGCACCAGCCACACCGCCGTCTCCGGCACGTCGTGGCGCATGATCAGGATGATCAGCGCCGGCACCGCGCCGAGGCCGAGCGTGACGCGCCACAGCATCTCGTGGTTCATGTCGATCAGCAGGAAGATCACGATGACGCCGATGGTCAGGACCTCGCCGACCGCGAACATGAACTGCCACCTGTTGCCCATCACCTCGCGCTCACCCTTGGCCATGGATTCCATGATGTAGGTGTAGCCGGTCGAAATGTCCGAGCCGAGCGGGATGCCGAGCAGGAAGCGGATCACGACGAGCCAGGCAACGTTGGGCACGAACGCCTGCGCCAATGCCAGCACGATGAACATCACCATCGTCACCAGGAACATGACGCGGCGGCCGATCTTGTCGGATAGCCAGCCGCCGAGCAGCGCGCCGATCAGGGCGCCGCCTTGGGTGCCGGCTGCGGCGAGGCCCAGCATCAGCGGATCGGGATTGTACTGCTCCTTGATGAAGATCAGCACGAAGGCGATCGAAACAGATCCCAGGCCTCGACCAGGATCGAGGCCATCATCAGCCAGCCGACCTTGTTGCCTTTGGGACTGTAGTTCGTGATGAGGTAGCGGACCGCGGCCTCGCTCGCGCTCGGTTGTGGCATCGCCATCGTCGACATGTGTGTTCCTTCCTTCAAACTTTCTCACGCGCCGAGCAGCGGCTCGATGCTGCAATCGAGCAGGCGCGGATCGATCCCCGCCTCCATGCCGGTGAATATCGCATCCATGTAATCGATCAGGGCATCGCTCGCTTTCACCGCATCCTCGACGCGGCGATTGGCGACCGCAGCGAGAACGGCGAGATGGCAATCGATCGTGCCCGACAGCTCGGTCTGTCCCGGCATGAAGCGGTGGTGGATGTAGCCGATGCGCCGGTACAGCGTGTGCAGCGGCCGCAGCGTGTGCACCAGGAACGGCTCGCCCGCGGCCTCCAGCACCAGCGCGTCGATCCGACGGTCGATGCTGTTGAATTCGTCGAGGGTCAGGCTGGCGCGGCGCTCGCGCAGCAGGCGCTCGATGTGCAGCGCCTGATTGCGATGCGACAGGCTGGCGCGATCGGCCGCGAGACGGATCACGAAGCGCTCCATGTCGCGGCGTAAGCCCAGCAGCATGCGCTCACGCGCCAGATCGATCGGGGCGATGTGCAGGCCGTGCCGTGGACGAATGATGATGAGCGTGTCGGCCGAGAGACGATTGACGGCGTGGTGCACCGGCGTGCGGCCGAAGCCGGTGATCTGCTGTAATTCCAGCATGGTCATGAACTGGCCCGGCTTGAGCTCGCAGTGGACGAGGAGCTCCTCGATCCTCTGATAGGCCAGCTCGAAGAAGTTGAGGCGGTTGCGCCGGGAGGGCCTGCCCTCGCCGCTATCGTCGTTTCTCACCACCTCGAGCGCGCGCTTGCGCCGTGCCATGTCGTCCTCCGTCAACCTGCGCTCTCGTTGCGAGCTGGCGCCTTGCTTGTGACACCCCTAAAACATATTGTGAAATATTACAAGCAGGCGTAGGACTGCCCATCGGCCCGCCGGCAAATGGTGGCGCAGAAATGACAAACAAGGCGGGCGCTATGGGCCCGACGGGAGGATTATTGCCGTGAAGATCACGTCGATCGAGACCCTGCGCACTGAAGAATTCTCCAACGTCATCTGGGTGCGCGTCCACACCGATGCGGGCATGATCGGGCTCGGTGAGACCTTTTACGGCGCGGGCGCGGTCGAGGCGCAGATTCACGACACCTTTGCCGGCCGGCTGCTCGGCCGCAACCCCCTGCACATCGAAGCCATCCACCGCGACATGCTGAACCTGCCGATGGCGCAGTCATCGACCGGCGTTGAATACCGCGCGGCCTCGGCGATCGACATCGCGCTGTGGGACCTGTTCGGCAAGGTCTGCGGCCAGCCGGTGCACCAGATGCTCGGCGGCCTCTGCCGCGACAAGCAGCGCATCTACAACACCTGCGCCGGCACCCAATATGTCCGCTCGACCAATATCAGCCCGGTCGCGAACTGGAATCTCGGCGCCTCCAAGGGACCTTACGAAGATCTCGACGGCTTCATGCATCGCGCCGACGCGCTCGCCGAAAATCTCCTGGAAAGCGGCATCTCCGCGATGAAGATCTGGCCGTTCGATCCCGCCGCCCAGGAAAACAAAGGTCTCTACATCACCGCCGCTCAGATGAAGCAGGCGATCGAGCCGTTCGAGAAGATCCGCAAAGCTGTCGGCGACAAGATGGAGATCATGGTCGAGCTCCATTCGCTATGGAATCTGCCGACTGCCAAGCAGATCGCGCGCGCGCTCGAGCCCTACAAGCCGACGTGGTACGAGGACCCGATCCGGATGAACTCGCCGCAGGCCCTGGCCGAATATGCGCGCTCGACCGACGTCTGGGTCTGCGCCAGCGAGACGCTGGGCTCGCGCTTCCCCTACAAGGACATGCTCGACCGCGACGCCATGCACGTGGTGATGGCCGATCTGTGCTGGACCGGCGGCCTTACCGAGGGGCGCAAGATCGCAGCGATGGCCGAAACCTATCATCGGCCTTTCGCACCGCATGACTGCATTGGCCCGATCGGCTTCATCGCCGCCATCCACATGTCGTTCAGCCAGCCCAATACGCTGATTCAGGAATCGGTGCGCGCCTTCTACAAGGGCTGGTACAATGAGCTCGTCACCACCATGCCCATGATCAAGGACGGTTTTGTCTATCCGATGGAAGGCCCCGGCCTCGGCGTCGACCTCCTGCCCGCCGTCTTCGACCGCTCCGATCTGACCGTGCGCCGCTCCAACGTCTAAGGATTCCTGAGATGAGCACCGCCCTCTTCGACCTTTCCGGCCGTACCGCGCTCGTGACCGGCTCCTCTCGCGGCCTCGGCCGCGCCATTGCCGAAGGCATGGCCAGGGCCGGCGCCAAGCTGATCATCAACGGCGTCGATCCCAAGCGCGTCGAGCAGGCCGTCGCCGAGTTTCGCAGCGCCGGACATCAGGCCGAAGGCGCCGCGTTCAACGTCACCGACGAGCCCGCGATCGTCGCTGCCTTCAACGACTTCGACGGACAAGGCCTCGCCGTCGACGTCGTCATCAACAATGCCGGCATCCAGCACCGCAAGCCGCTGGTCGAGTTCACTACCGACGAATGGCGCAAGGTGATCGAGACCAATCTCACCAGCGCCTTCGTGATCGGCCGCGAGGCGGCCAAGCGCATGATCCCACGCAAGCACGGCAAGATCATCAACATCGGCTCGCTCGGCAGCGAGCTCGCGCGCCCGACCATCGCCCCCTACACCGCCGCCAAGGGCGGCATCAAAAATCTCACCCGCTCGATGGCGGTGGAATGGGCCCAGCACGGTATCCAGGCCAATGCGATCGGCCCCGGCTACATGCTGACCGACATGAACGAGGCGCTGGTCAACAACACCGATTTCAACACCTGGCTGATGAGCCGCATCCCGTCGAAACGTTGGGGCAAGCCGGATGAGCTGGTCGGCGCGGCGATCTTCCTGGCTTCCGACGCCTCCACCTACGTCAACGGCCAGATCATCTATGTCGACGGCGGCATGATTGCCGCGATGTGACCCGCGAACCGCTGAAGGAACAAACCATGCGCGCCGTCGTCATTCACGCCCCGAAGGACCTGCGGATCGACCTCTATCCGGATGCGGAGCCCGGACCGGGCGAAGTCCGCGTCAAGATTGCCAATGGCGGCATCTGCGGCTCCGATCTGCACTACTACCATCACGGCGGCTTTGGCGTGGTCCGCATCCAGCAGCCGATGGCGCTGGGGCATGAGATCGCCGGCGTGGTCGCTTCCGTCGGTGACGGCGTCACCCAGGTGAGGCCGGGCACGCGCGTTGCAGTCAATCCGAGCAATCCGTGCGGCCAGTGCCTGCATTGCCGGGAAGGCATGCACAACCAGTGCCTCGACATGCGCTTCCTCGGCAGCGCGATGCGCGTCCCCCATGTGCAAGGCGGCTTTCGCGAATTCATTACGGTCGGCGCCACACAGGCCGTACCGATCGCTGACAGACTGTCGCTCGCCGAAGCTGCGGTCGCCGAACCGCTCGCGGTGTGTCTGCATGCCGGCAATCAGGCCGGTTCTCTCCTCGGCAAACGCGTGCTGATCACCGGCTGCGGCCCGATCGGCGCGCTGATGATCTTGGTTTCGCGCTTCGGCGGCGCCGCCGAGATCGTGGTGACCGATGTCGCGGACGCCCCGCTCGCGGTCGCGAAGAAGCTCGGCGCCACGCACGCGATCAATGTCGCGACCAATGCCACTGCGCTCGATTCCTGGCGTGCCGGCAAGGGCGTGTTCGATACGCTGTTCGAAGCCTCGGGCAACCAGGCTGCACTCCGTACCGCGCTGGACGTATTGCGGCCCGGTGCCACGCTCGTTCAGCTCGGCCTCGGTGGCGAGATGACGCTGCCGATCAACTCCATCGTCGCCAAGGAATTGCAGCTCCGCGGCACCTTCCGCTTCGATTCCGAGTTCGAGCTCGCGGTGCGGCTGATGGGCGAAGGCCTGATCGACGTCAAGCCGCTGATCACGGCCACCATGCCGTTCGAGAGCGCGGTCGCCGCCTTCGAACTCGCCAGCGACCGCTCACAATCGATGAAGGTGCAGCTTACTTTCTAGCGGCGTCGGTGGCCTGCTGACTCTCGATCACCCGGTCGCTGACCAGCCGCACGGCGCCGCGCTTCCAGGAATAGTCCGCGCCGAGGCGCAGGCCGCTGTCGCCGCGCGCCACCACGGCGCCGGTCCTGGCATCGCGAACCTGGAAGCCGAGCGTGTATTCGGTGCGGCTGACACGCCGCACCACACCGATCAGCGACTGGTCCGCGCCGAGCTTCTGCGCGATCGCAGCCTCGCAGCCGCCGCAATCCCGCAAGGCGCCCGCCCTCGCCGCCCCTCCGCCGACATCGACGATCCGGTAACGGCCGGATTGGCCGAGCGCCTCGCGCACGGCGGCGCTGACCTCGGCCAGATACGAGGCGTCCGAAGCGGCCGAGACGGTCGCGGAAGCGGCTGTCATGTCCTCGAGCTCGAAGTCGAACACGGCAAGCGCGACCGGCGCTGGCGTGGCGAGCGCAGCCATGACCTCGCGGGACACGAAGATCTCGGCGCGCTCCCACGATTCATCATTGTCGCCGCGGAAGGTATAGAGCTTGTCCATCACGATCCTTTTGGCGCCGACGTCGATCACGGCGACCTTGGCCCATTGCACCAGCGTGCTGGTCTTCTGGATGCCGCCGACCACCTTGAACGCCGCACCGTCCTCGGCAGACCGCACCAGCCGATAGCGCCGGTCCATGCCGATATCCCGCCTCAGCGCGGCCATGAACGCCGATAGCCGCCGCTCGTGGGCGGCGGTCTGGTTGGCCGGCTCGTCCGACGTATCGGTATAGCTGAAATCGTCCATGGCAACGCCAATGGCAGCCTCGGCATCGGCCCGCGACGAAGCGAGCCCAAAGAGGAAGAAAGCAGAGAGAATCAGCCGGAAGCAGTGCATGAAGGAGCCTCGTGGGATGGAGCGGCCTTGCAAATCTGGACGGGTCGCCTGAGGCCACGCAGCCGTAATTGTCCCGACGAGCGCCGGGAAAATTTCACGACATTGCACTGCGGAAGGACGCGAACGCTTCCCGCGGGTTGCGTTCTGCCGTTTAATGGACGAGCGACAAAACCCATTCGCACCAGGTGCCCGCCGATGTGGAATCGCCCGAGGTTCGATCTCAAGGTCCGTCTGACGCTCCGCGTGGCCGCAATATCGGCCGCCTGCTTCACCGCGATCTCCGCCTATTTCCTTGTTACGGCCGAACGCGCAGCGCATGCGCGCATCGACGGTATCGCCGCCATCGTGGCGAAGACACTGGAGCTGCAACAGGGCAAGGTCCAGTGGGTGGCTAGCCCCCGCTCCGACTTCCCGAATCTTGATCCGGTTTCCGCCCATGTGATGACGCCCGGTCTGTGTCTTGGATTCCGGAGCGCGAGCGGCGAGATGCTTCAGCGCTTCTGTAGTGGCGCGCCTGTCCCGGCGAGCCCGCCGCCGCAAGCTTTCGCCGCCTTCTATCGCAGCCTGTTCGACCGCGGCCGCGAGGCGGCACGGCCGGTGATCGTGCGCGGAACGACGCTCGGCGAGACCGTGGTCTCGGTCGACCCCACCGTGCAGACGGCCGAGGCCTGGCACGAGGCTGGCCGCCTGATGATCGCGCTAGCAATCGCGTTGCCGCTGCTCTGCGCGCTGGTCTATGCCGCACTCGCTCGCGCCCTGCGCCCCACCCGCATGATCGGCAGCGGCCTTGAGCGAATCGCCGGTGGCGACCTCACGACCCGGTTGCCGCCGTTCGATCTCGCCGAGCTCTCTGCCATCCGCGACGTCTTCAACCACCTCGCCGAAAGCCTCGACATCGCGCTTGCGGAACGCAACGAGCTGACGCGGAAACTGATCGCGCTGCAGGACGAGGAGCGCCGCCATCTCGCGCGCGAGCTGCATGATGAGTTCGGCCAGTCGCTCGCCGCAATTCGCGCGCTTGCCGCGTCCGCCCGCCAGACGGCGGCGCAGGACTGCCCGGGGCTGCTGGGAGAGTGCGACAGCATTGCCCGGACCGCGACCGGCATGATGGAGACGCTGCGCGGCGCGCTGTTCCGGTTGCGGCCCCCCGACGTCGACGAGCTCGGCCTTGTCGCGAGCCTCGAAGGCCTGGTGGCGGGGTGGAACGGCCGCAGCCGCGGCCAGACCCGCGTCGATATCCGGTTCGACGGCGCCTTCGAGAACGTGCCCGCCTCCGTCAGCGCCAATCTCTACCGGATCGTGCAGGAAGCGCTCACCAACGCGGCCAAGCACGCCGGGGCCACGAAGGTCAGCCTTCATCTGACGATGGCCGAAAATGAGATCGCGCTCGCGATCGATGACGACGGCCGGCCGAACGAGGCGGCCGTCAAATCCGGCATGGGCCTGCTCGGCATGCGCGAGCGCGTCGCCGCGCTTCGCGGCCGGCTGAGCTTCGAGACCGGCCCTAATGGCTCCTCGCTGCGCGTGTTCATTCCGCTCGCGGCCACCGATCGGCAGGCACTGGAGCACGCCGCATGAGCACGACTGAAGCGACCATCTTGCTGGTCGACGACCATTCCGTCGTCCGCGAGGGGTATCGCTCCGTGCTCCAGAAACAGCCGGGTTTGCGCGTCGTCGCCGAGGCGGCCGACGGCGCGGAAGCCTACCGGCTGTACAAATCCCAGGCACCCGACCTCGTCATCATGGACCTCAGCATGCCCGGCATCGGCGGCATCGAGGCCGTCAGGCGGATCCGGCAATGGGACAAGGCGGCAAGGATCCTGGTCTTCACCATGCACGAGAATGCCGGCTTTGCCGTGCAGGCGATCCGCGCCGGTGCCAGGGGTTACGTCACCAAGACCAGTCCGCCCGAGACCTTGGTGCGCGCGGTGAAGGACGTGCTCGCCGGCAAGATCGCTATCAGCCCCGACATCGACCATGAGCTTGCGCTCAGCCGCATCGCCGGCGAGAGCTCGGCCGCCGACGTGCTCACGCCGCGCGAATTCGAGGTGCTCCGCCTGCTGCTCGCCGAGAACACGACTGAGCAGATCGCCGCGACGCTGCATGTCAGCCCGAAGACAGTGGCGAACCTGCACTCGCTGATCAAGGACAAGCTCGGCGTCGGCTCCGACATCGAGCTGGTGCGGCTGGCGCTGCGCCAGGGAATCTTGACCGAGGTCGATCTCGGCGAGGCCTGAGCTGCGCCGCCGAGCATCATTCGCGCGCGACCACCGAGTCCAGCCACGCGCAGTTGAGCAGCGGCACACGCGGATCGGCGACGCGCACGCCGCGGGCAGCCGCGTCGAGCCGCATGTCGCGTAGCCGCTTGCGCTGCTCTTCGGGCATATGCAGCCGCTCGTGACCCCATAGGGAGGGCCCATCAGAGGTCTCGTGCGGCTGCCAGGCCTCGGGATCGATGACGCGTCCGCCCCAGCCGTATTCAATGAAGAAGCCGGACGGCGTATTCACGTAGAACGAGGTCATGTGGTCATTGGTGTGCCGGCCCAGCGTGTAGGCGATGCGTCCCTCGTCCATCTGCGCGAGGTCGTAGCCCTGCCCGACATCATCGAGGCAGCCGAGCTCGACCATGAAGTGATGCATCGCCTTCCGCCCCGATCCGACCATCGCAAAGGAATGGTGACGGCCGTTGACGTGGAAGAAATAAAGCCCGTAAGGCTTCAGCCCGAAATCGGAAACGTGAAAACCGAGCACGTCGCGATAGAACGGCAACAGCACCTCGACATTCTCCACATTGAGCACGACATGCCCCATGCCAAGCGGCCCGGTGCGGAAGCCCGAGATCGGGCGGCCCGGCTCGAACGGCTCGCTCGCAAGCTCCGGCTTGCAGAAAGCCTCCAGCCGGTTGCCGGCGGGATCGGCGAACGCGATCAGCTCGCCGACATGCCGCTCTTCAGCGAGTGCGCGCGAGCCCCTCGTCACCTTGGTGCCATGTCTTTCGAGCCGTCCTGCTAACTTGTCCAGTTCGGCGGTCGAAGGAACTTCCCATCCCATCACCGCAAGGCCCGCATCGCTGCCGCCGTCGACGATCAGCCGCTGCTTGCGGTCGTCCATGCGGAAGGCCCGCACCTTGCCGCCACGATCGACCTGCTGCATCCCGAGCAGCCCGGTCGCCATCAGGCTCCATTGGTCGAGCTGGGATGAACTGATTCCGATATACCCGAGCGCTGCGATTTCCATCGAATTCCTTCCCGAAGGCATCGCGATCGCCGTACTGCGGCGAGCTTGATACCGGCCGCGCGCGATCCTACGGTGGCGTTCCGCAATCGCCTCGCGTTCGCAACGACAATAAGCGCGCCGGGATGTGCCACAAGGGAGGAAATACAAAGTGTCCAAGGAGCGGACGCGGAACGGCCAGCCTCGGCAGTCTGACGGCGTCCGCGCCTTCAAGCGCGGGCTCGACGTGCTGCAGGAAGTCAACCGCTCCGGCGGCATCCGCGCCGGCGACGTTGCCCGCGCGCTCGACCTGCCCCGTCCCACCGTCTATCGCCTGCTCGAAACGCTGGAGGAACTCGGCTATGTCGCGCGCAGCGCCAGCGACGACCGATTTCGTGTGACCGGGCGGGCGCTGAGCCTCGGTGACGGCTATGACCCCGGCGTGGTGATCTGTCAGGCGGCAGCGCCTTATCTCGCCGAACTCAGCAAGACCCTGATCTGGCCAGTCGATCTCTCCACCTACGAGAACGCCGCGATGGTGGTGCAGGAAACCACCCATTCGCGCAGTCCCCTCTCGATCGACCGCGGCATGATCGGCAAGCGCCTGCCGATGCTGCGAACGTCCGCGGGGCGCGCTTATCTCGCCGCCTGCCCCGCGCGCGAGCGCGATCTGATCGTCAGTCATTTGCGCCGCATCGACGAGGCCGACGACCGCCCCTTCCTCGACCAAGGCCGGCTCGACCGCATGATCGCCGAGACTGCCGCGCGCGGTTACGCGATCCGCAGCGAGGGCGAATACAATCCCAAGACCTCCTCGATCGCCGTGCCCATCGTTCGCAACGGCACCGTATTCGGCTGCATCTCAATTATTTGGATCCGCTCCGCGCTGGGCATCGAGGAAGCGGTGGCGCAGTTCGCGGGCCAGCTTCAGGAGACCGCGTCAGCCATTCCCGTCGAGGTCTAGTCGCCGTCCGCTGGGCGGACACTTGGCGCGGCAGTGTTGAAGGGATCGCACCGCTTGGGGAAGAGATAGCCCCATGCAAGATAAATCCGCCCCAGAAGAGTTTGACATCGTGATCGTCGGCCGCGGTCCGGTCGGCGCCACGCTCGCCAATTTGCTCGGCCTGTGCGGCGCGCGAACGCTCGTGCTCGAGCGCGAGGCCCGGACTTATCATTTGCCGCGCGCGGTGCATTTCGACGACGAATGCATGCGCGTGTTCCAGACCATCGGCCTTGCTGACGCGATCCTGCCGCACGTCATCCTCAGCCCCGGCATGCTCTTTCTCGATACCAACGGCCGCATGCTGCTGGACTGGTCGCGCCCGCAGACGCCGACACCGATGGGCTGGAATCTCAGCTACCGCTTCCACCAGCCTGATCTGGAGACCGTGCTGATCGGCGGCCTCGCCCGCTGGCCACATGTCGCCTTGCGCAGTCGCTGCGACGTGTTCGCGCTGGATCAGGATGAGGCCGGCGTGCGCGTCTGCTATGAGGACCTCTCCAACGGAGGACTCAGGGAAGTTCGCGCCGGCTACGTGATCGGCTGCGACGGCGCCCGCTCCCTGGTGCGCCGCTTCATCGGCTCGGGCATGGACGACCTCGGCTTCCACGAGCGCTGGCTTGTGATCGACGTGCTGCTCAAGCGCGCGCGCGACGACCTCGGCGGCTACAGCCTCCAGCATTGCGATCCGAGGCGGCCCGCAACTTACGTGCGCGGCACCGGCACGCGGCGGCGCTGGGAAATTACGGTCCTGCCCGACGAGGACACCCAGGAGGTCACGCAGCCGGCAAAAGTCTGGGAGCTGTTGTCGCGCTGGATCACGCCGGACGATGCCGAGATCGAGCGCGCCGCGGTTTACACGTTTCATTCCGTGATCGCGCAACGATGGCGCAGCGGACGTCTGCTGCTCGCGGGAGACTCCGCCCACCAGACTCCGCCCTTCCTCGGCCAGGGCATGTGCGCCGGCATCCGCGATGCCGCCAACCTCGCCTGGAAGCTGGCGAGCGTGATCCGCGAGAGCGCCGCGCCCGATCTGCTCGACACTTATCAGAGCGAACGCCTGCCGCATGTGCGCGAGTTCATCGAGCTCGCCATTCGCCTCGGCGGGATCATCAACACCAAGGCGATCGAGGCCGGCCTTGCCGCCGGCGAAGCGCGCGAGAACGCGCCGGTCAAGTTGGAAGTGAAGAAGCCCCTGCTCGGCCCCGGCCTCGCGTTCGGCGACCTGCCGCTCGCCGGACACCTCGCACCGCAATTCATGCTGAGCGACGGACGCCGCAGCGACGACCGGACCGGCTATCATCATCTCCTGCTCGTCGAGAGGGCGGCCGCACTGCCGCGCCTGGCGCTGTCGCAGACGGGGCTCAAGATCCTGACCAGCGAGGATGCCAACGGCATCAGCCCTTGGCTGCGCGAGCACGGCATCGTCGCCGCACTCGTTCGCCCGGACCGCTATGTGCGCGGGTCCGCCCGCAACGAGGCCGAGCTCGACCGCCTCATCGCCCCCATTGCGCCTCCAACCCACGTGCCGTCAGCGGCCTGAGCGGACACTTTCTCGAGGATATCTCATGAAACTGCTTTCTTTCATCGTCGACGGCCGTCCCTCGTTCGGCGCCGTCAAGGACAACGGTGTCGTCGATCTCGGCGCGCGCATAGCCGGGTGCACCACGCTGCGGCAGCTGCTCGAGGCCGATCGCCTCGCCGAGGCGGCAAGGCTAGCCGACTCCGCGGCCCCCGATCACGCGCTCGACAAGATCAGCTTCGCGCCCGTGATCCCCGATCCCGGCAAGATTATCTGCGTCGGTCTCAACTATCGCGAACACGTGGCCGAGACCGGTCGCACCGTCACCGAAAAGCCGGCGCTGTTTGCGCGCTTCGCCTGCAGCCAGGTCGGCCATCTCCAGCCGATCGTGAAGCCGAAGGTCAGCGACGATTTCGACTACGAAGGCGAGCTCGCACTCGTCATCGGCAAGGAAGGCCGGCACATTCCCGCACACCGCGCGCTCGACCATGTCGCGGGCTATTCCTGCTACAACGAAGGCAGCATCCGCGACTGGCAGCGCCACACCAGCCAGTTCCTCTCCGGCAAGACCTTTGCCGAAAGCGGCAGCTTTGGCCCATGGCTGGTGACGGCGGACGAAATTCCAGATCCGTCAAGGCTCACCTTGCAGACGCGCCTGAACGGCACCATCGTGCAGGATACCACCACCGACCTCCTGATCACCGCCATCCCCAAGCTGATCTCCTACATCTCGACGATCTGCCCGCTCGTCCCCGGCGACGTCGTCGTCACGGGTACGCCCGGCGGCGTCGGCGCCAAGCGCTCGCCGCCGCTGTGGATGCGCCCCGGCGACACCGTCGAGGTCGAAATCTCCGGCATCGGCACGTTGCGCAACACGGTCATCGCCGAACCGGCCTGATCACCGATGCCAATCAATCAAACATAACGACATCAGGAAACGCCATGGCCACCCTCCGCACGACATCCGTTGCCACTGTGCTAATCGCGCTGGCACTTGCAGGCACCAGCGCGCACGCCGAGATCAAGGCTGACGCCATCCGAATCGGCGTTCTCACGGACATGAACGGCGTGTTCGCGACCGCCATGGGCCCGGGCTCGGTCGAGGCGGCGCGCATGGCCGCGGAGGAGTTCGGCGGCAAGATCAACGGCAAGCCGATCGAGATCTTGCAGGCCGATCACCAGAACAAGCCGGATCTCGCCGCATCGCTGGCGCGAAAATGGTTCAGCGACGGGGTCCAGGCCATCGCCGATGGCGGCAGCTCCGGCGCCGCACTCGCGGTGCAGGAGCTGGTGCGCGGGAACGGCAAAATCTTCCTCGTCTCCGGTGCCGGCGCCAACCAGCTCACCGATGAAGCCTGCGCGCCGACCAGCGTGCAATGGACCCAGGACGCCTATTCCACCGCGACGGCGGTTGTCTCCGGCATCATGCAGACCAGCAAGGAGCCATGGTTCTTCATCACCGGGGACTACGCTTTCGGCCATTCGATCGAGGCAACCGCGCGCGAGCGCATCGCTGCGCTCGGCGGCAAGGTCGCCGGCAGTGTGAAAGCCCAGCTCGGCACGCCCGACTACAGCTCGTTCCTGCTGCAGGCGCAGTCCTCGGGCGCCAGGATCCTGGCCATCAACGTCGCCGGCGACAACGCCACCGCGATCAAGCAGGCTGAGGAATTCGGCCTCGCCGCCCAGGGCATGAAGATCGTGCCGATGTCGTTCCAGAACGTCGACATCGAGGGGGTCGGGCTCAAGGCGACGCGCGGCGATCTCATCGTCACCTCCTTCTTCGAGGACGTCTCGCCCGCCGCGCGGAAGTTCTCCGATGCGTTCTATGCGCGCAGAAAAGCGATGCCCTCGCAGATCCAGGCGGGCGTCTATTCCGCCGTGCGCCACTATCTGCAAGCCGTGAAGGACACCGACTCCGACGACAGCGCGTCCGTGATGGCCAAGATGAAGGCGACGCCGGTGTCGGATGCCTATACGCCCAACGGCCGCATCCGCGAGGACCAGCGCATGGTGCACGATCTCTACCTGGTGCAGGTCAAGACGCCCGAGGAATCCAGAGGTCGCTGGGATTTCGTCAAGCTGGTCGCGACGATCCCGCCCGACCAGGCCTTTCGTCCGCTCGACCGCAGCAAATGCAGCCTGGTCGGCAAGTAAAGCCCCTTGAAGCGAAGCTGGATGCCGCTTCGCTTCAAGAGTACGCGTCAACCGAAAATCTGACCGTCAGGCGAGATAGCGCACCAGATAGCCTTCCATCGCGTAGAGTGCGCAGAGCGCCAAGCTCGACCACACCGCGGCGCTGAAATACAGGAACATCCAGGTCAGCTCGCCCTTCCAATGCGCGATGTCGTGAGTCACGACCCAGCGCGTCGCGACATCGTGCAGGCCTTCGAGGAAGCCCAGGAACCTGCCGCCCTCGGCGTGCCCTGCCCGCCAGCGGCTGAGATACATCGGCACGTCGACGGTCACGAGGAAGGCGAGGAAGCAGGCGATGCCGACGATTCCCGCGATCAGCGCCCAGCGCACCACGCCCTGGAATTCCGGCATTAGGCGGCACAGTGCGATGCCGGCGAGGAAGAAGGTCACCGCCCACAGCGAATTCTCGATTGCGTTGTAGAGGAAGTTGGTGGTCACCACCGCGTACCAGGAGAAGCACTCCGCGATGATGATGATCGGCACGATCACGAGCGCGATGTTCACCGCGGTCTGCGCGCCGGTCATGGTCCCGAGCTGATGCAGAATGATCGCCCATTGCGCCGCGAAGCAGACTTCGGCGACGGTTGCGACCCTACGGCCGACGAACACGCTCGACAGCCAGGTATCGAACAGGCAGATGCGCTGCACATCGGCGCGCGGCAGCACTGAGCGAAACGCGCAACCGAACACATAGGCCGCGCACAGCAGGAACATCAGGCCGATATCCGAGCCGCCACTGAGGCTGCCCGCAACGGTCGGGTAGAACTCGCGGTACAGCATGAACCAGACGAGGATATTGGCAGCGCTGACCAGCGTCAGGGACCCCCACCACCACGCGAGGGGATTTGACCGTGCCTGCCACTGCAACATGAATCCCTCCGCTGTAATCGACGTGACATGTGTTCGTAATAATCCTGTCACAAGACGCCGCGGAATCACGACAAAAATGTGTGTGTAGCGGCGCCTTCCGTGCGGCTCCTGACCAGGCTGGAGGAATTTATCTTTGTCCGCATATTGGACAGAAACGGCGTATTTCTGAATTTATTGGACAACCGTCCCCGCGCGGTTCATTAAAGCCCGGATGGCCCGATCCCCATCCAAACCGCTCCTCGCCTCTTCGTCGGCCGCCGCGGTGCTCGCCGACAGCGCAGACGACGCTGCGTTTGCGACGACATTGGCAAAGGGCCTCGTGGTGCTCGAAGCCTTCAGGGCCGGAGCAACGGAGCTCGGCAACATGGAGCTGTCGACACTGACCGGGATTCCGCGACCGACAGTGGCGCGGCTGACTCACACGCTGGCCGAGCTCGGCTATCTCCGCTCCGTCCCCGAGCGCGCCAAATATCGCCTCGGCGCACGGGCCTTGCGCATGGCACATCCGCTGCTCGCCGACATGCAATTTCGCCAGATTGCACGGCCCATGATGCAGGAGCTCGCGCAGAGTGTCCGCGGCACCGTCTCGATCGGGCTGCTGGATGCGACCTCCATGATCTATGTCGAGACTGCGCGCTCCGGCGACGTCGGCCCGCACGTCCCTGACATCGGCATGCCGATTCCGGTTGTAATGACCGCCATGGGCCGCGCCGCGGCAGCGATCTTGCCGCCGGCCGAAGCGGCCCAACTGGAACGGCGCATCGCTGCCGAAGATTCCGAGTTGTGGGCCGCCTTCCGGGACAAATACCGAGCAGGCCTCGCTCAGTGCGTCAGCCGCGGCTTCTGCACCTGCTGGGGCGAGTATATGGCTTCGATCCACGCCGTCGCCGCGCCGCTGTTTCACGCGAGCGGAGCGAAGCAGTCGTTCTCGATCAATTGCGGCATCCCCGCATTCCGACTCCACCCGGGGCAGCTGGAGGGCGAGATCGGCCCGCGCATCGCGGCGCTCGCCGACAGCATCCGCGCGACCGTCAAGGCGGCGGAGCCGGCAGCCGAGACACGCAAGCAAGTCAAGAAGGGCGCCAAGACATGAACAAACAAGCTGGCGCCCCACGTCCGGGAGCCCATCATGATCATCACACGCCGAACATTGCTGGGCGCCCTCGCCGCCTGCCTGGCGAACCCGCCATTTTCCGCTCGCGCTGAGGACGCCTGGCCGTCACGTCTGGTGCGGCTAATCTCACCCTACGGGCCCGGCGGCTCCAACGATATCTCGCTGCGTCTCCTGGCGGAGGAGCTCGGCCGCAGCCTGCGCCAGCAGTTCATCGTCGAGAACAAGCCGGGCGCCGGCACGCGCATCGCCAACGATTTGGTCGCGCATGCGCCGGGCGACGGTTACACCATTCTCTATGTCGCAGCTCCCTATGCCACCGCCGAAGCGCTGTTCGGCAAGCTGACCTACGAGCGAAAGGATCTGCAACCCGTGGCAATGGCGGTGATCGCGCCGCTGTTCTTGATTATCAGCGCGGACGCGTCGTTCAAGACGCTGCCGGAGATGATCGCCTACGGCAAATCGAAGCCCGACGGCCTCACCTTCGCTTCGCCCGGCGCGGGCTCGCAGCCGCACCTTGCCGGCGAGCTCCTGTTCCGGGACGCCGGCGTCAAGGGCCTCAACATCCCGTTCCGCAGTGACGCCGCCTCCTACACCGAGCTGCTCGCCGGCCGCGTCGACGCCACGCTGACGGCGCTGCCGACCGCGCTGCCCTACATCCAGAGCGGCAAGTTCATCGTGCTCGGCGGCGCTTCGCCCGAGCGCAGCGCGCTCTACCCGCAGGCGCCGACCTTGCGCGAACAGGGCTTTCGCAACGTGGCCGCCGCCGGCTGGTACGGCTTCATGGCGCCATCGACGACACCACGCACGATCGTCGACAAGCTCCAGGCCGAGGTGCTGCGCGCGCTCGCCGAACCCGCAATCAAGGACAAGCTGACCGCCCAGGGCCTCGAAGTGCGTCCCGGCACCGCGACCGAGTTCGGCCAATTCATCGACAACGAGACGCAGAAATGGACCAAGCTGATCCGCGACGCCGGCCTCAAAGGCGAATGACGGTCAGGAACGTCCCTCGGCACGGCGGCCGCCGCTGCGGATGAGGCTATCGGCTTCGTCGACTTGATGCTGATATTCGGAGATCGCGCGATTGGCCATGCGGATCCGGTTCGTCTGCCCCTCGTCCACCATCACGGCGATACGTTGGGCCAGGAACGCGCAGGCCTCGAATTCGTCGCGAATCGCGCCGCCCGCGCGAGAAAATCCCAGGCAATCTCGAAGGCCTGCTCGGCGGCGGGGTTACGATAGTCACTGAAGATGATGTGCGTCATCACTGCCAAAGCCGGAGTGCAGCGATCGTTCCTAGGGCCGAACGCCCCCTTGCAAGCGTGAAAAACCACCGGCCGCTCTGGCGCGCCGGTGGTTCGATATCCTGGGAACGCGGAGAACTACGCGGCCTGGCGCTGATGCGTCAGGTACTCCATGGTCACCTTCTCGACATTTGAGTCGATCCAGGCGGCCATGCGCTGCTCTTCCTTCAACGCGGCTTGGCTTCGGGCGCACCGGCGGCGCCGCAGAGCGTCAGGAGCGACTTGTAGGCGGCGATCTCGAAATTCTCGAACGCGTTGTTGGCGAAGGTGTTCTTGAGGATCTCGTCGCCGGCGACCGAATGCGCCATCGCCATCATATTGGCCATGACCGACTGCGTCGTGTCCTTCAGGCTGGACGTGCTCTCGCCGCAGGCCTCGAGGCACTTCTCCAGCCGATTCAGTTGCTCATTGGTTTCTTGAAGGTGGGCGGTGACCTTTGCCTTGACTTCGGGATATTCGTCCAGCCGCTCCGACTGGCGCTCCATCAATTCTCTCGCTTGAATTTCCATCGCGTGCGCGTTGCGTAGTCCGACCACGAACGTATCGCGGGCTGCGTCAGCCATTTTCCTGTCCTCCGTTTGAGTGGCTTCGTGCCGCAACCGGGAGGAAGGGGCAATTGTTCCTAAGGGCACCGGGCTGATTGCCGCAGGCGACCTGCATCGGAGCCGGGCGTTCCGGTCCACCGCCGGAAGGTCCTCCAACATCAATGAACGTAGGAACGGTTGGCGACGCGCGTGATTGGTCCGTCGTAAAACTTCAAGGAGCAACATCATGCGTAAGACATTTCTGACGATCTTCACGGCCGCGATGCTGGCCGGCGCTTCAGTCGGCGCAGCGTTCGCACAAGCGGGCGGCGGCGGCGCCGGTGGTGGTGCTGGGGGCGCCGGCGGCGGAGCTGGTGCCGGCGCCGGCGCGGGTGCCGGCGCGGGAGCCGGCGCAGGTTCGGGCGATGGAGGCGGTGCGGGCGCAGGCGGTTCCGGAGCCGGCGGCGGTGGCGACATCACGCATGTGGAGCGCGGCGGACAAGGTGCCTCCAGTCCCAAAGGCATGCGCAACGAGACTACCCCACCGTCAGACGGCACCACACCGCGACGCTAGCGGGACAATCGGTCAGGTCCTCCGAAAGCCGACCACGACCGAGCCACGCGTTGATGCGACCCCGGCGAATTCTCTCCGCTGGGGCCGCACCGGTCTTGCCGAGCTGCTGAACTTAGAACCTTCCGAGCTGCTGAACCTAGAACGCGTTCAGCTAGCTCAATGCGAAGCATCGACCTCGGAATGAGTGCGCCCCTTCTCAGCCCTTCATCCCGGCCACATACGTCGCCAGCTTGTCCAGTGTCTGGTAGCCGTATTCGACGGCGCCGAATCCGATCATGGCGTCGCGCTGCTCGGTGCTCGAGGCCAATTGGCGCAGCGTCAGCACGGTCTTGCCGTTGCTCTGCTCGGCGAAGGTGACGGTAAAGCGGAACAGGCCGGGATCGTCGTCCTGGTCGGCGCCGTGATCCATCTCCATCAAAGAGGGCCGCTCGATGCGGCGGAAGCGCATGCGGTTCGGATAGACGGTGCCGTCGGGACCGACCATGTTGAAACGCCAGACGCCGCCGACGCGCACGTCGATTTCGAAGGTCTCGACCTTGAACCCCTTCGGTCCGAACCATCGCGGCAGGTGTTTCGGGTCGGACCAGGCCTCGAACACGAGATCGCGCGGCGCGTCGATCACGCGCGACATCACGATCTCGCGGTCGAACGACCATTGCGACAGGGCGGCATTGGCAGAACTCGTCATCACTCAGAACCTTTCCGTTTGGTTGTCCGGGACGGACGCTTGGCGGCCGCCCTCTCCTTCGCTTTCTTGAGCTTCATCACATAGGCTTCGAACCGGTCGAGCCGCATCTCCCAGACCGCACGCTGCTGCTGGAACCAGTCTTCCGCGCTGATGAGCGCATCCGGGCTGAGGCGGCAGGTACGGACGCGGCCGGATTTCTCCGACAGCACGAGCCCGCTCGTCTCCAGCACATGGATGTGTTTCATGAAGCTCGGCAGCGCCATGTCGAAGGGATCGGCGAGCTCGCCCACGGAGGCCTCGCCCGCGCAGAGCCGCATCACGATCGCCCGCCGTGTGGGGTCGGCGAGCGCGGAAAAGACCTGGTCGAGCCGGGACAATTGGTTAGCCATAAAGCTAACTATAGCGCCAGCACCGCCTCGCGTCAACCATTGTTAGCCCACAGGCTAAGTGATTTGGTCTCGGGCCCCGCCAGGCGGAACCCGCAACGCGCAATCGTGAATTGGGGCGTGCGCGCCGTCACGTTAAGAAGGGCCCGGCGGGGGCATCACATCATGCGTCAGAGCCGTGCCGTCTGTTGCCACCTCATCGCACCTCACCCGGAGGGCGCTCTCCCGGGCAGCGCTCGTTCCACTCGCACTGGCCTTGCCCGGCCGCGCCTCGGCCGATTCCGACATGATTGCGCAGATGCGCGACATCGTCGCGAACGGGCTTACGGCGACCGCGACGCCGGATCATGCGGGCGGCCTTGCCGCCGCGCTCTATGCCGGCCGCCATGTCGAGTTCTTCACCTACGGCTTTGCCGATGATGCGGCAAAACGGCCGGTGACGCCGGACACGCTGTTCAATGTCGCCTCCTTGCGAAAACCCTTCGAGGCGACTCTCGTGGCGCTCGGTGCGCTGCGCGGCGAGCTGGGGCTCGACGACCATTTGCCGAAATACCTTCCCGAGCTGAACGGCGACTACGTCCGCCGCGTCACCATCGGCGAGCTGGTCACGCACACCTCGGGGCTGTTGCTGCCGACCGATCATCCGCCCTGGCCGGACGAGCAGTTTTCGCGCGACCAGTTCATCGCCATGCTGAACGCCTTCGCGCCGACGCCCGGCATCGCACCCGGCCGGCAGCGCCTTTACACCCATGCCGGCTACGTGCTGCTTCAGCTCGTGCTCGAGCGCCGCTACGGCGCTCCGATCGCGATCCTGTTCGAACAGCGCATCCTTGGACCGCTCGGCATGACCGCGACCTGTGTCCCCGAGCGCGGCGAAGACAACCGCGCCGTCATGGACGAGGCCTGGATGCGGCGCGTGGTCCAGGGCTATTCGGACCAGGGAATGGCAATCGGCCCGATCGGCAACCAGCAGAGCTATTTTGACTTTTCCGGCACGGGCCAGATGTTCTCTTCGGCGCGGGATCTCGCGAGCTTCGCTGCCGCCTGCGTCGATGGCCGCTCGCTCGATCCGCATCTGCGCGAGGCGCTGCGGATGACGCAGCATGAGGCCTTCCGCATCGACGAGAAATTCGGACAGGGCATGGCCTGGGAGAGCGTGCATCTGCCCGGCGTCACCCTCGTGGACAAGCCGGGCGGTCTCAACAACGCCTCCGGCTATATCGGTCTCGTGCCGGCGCGACGGCTCGGCCTGATCCTGCTCGCCAATCGCGGCGAATATCCGCACGAGATTGCGCGCTACAAGATCCTGCCGGAACTGGCGCGGCTCGTCGCCCCACATTGAGGCGCCGCTCAGACCGAGCGGGTCAGTCCGCCGTCGACGCGGATGTTCTGGCCGGTGACGTAGGCCGCGCCGTCGGAGGCCAGGAACGAGACCGTCGCCGCGATCTCCTCGACCTTGCCGTAGCGCTTCATCGGCACGCTGTCGCGGCGCGCCTCGGTTTGCGGCAGGCTGTCGATCCAGCCCGGCAGCACGTTGTTCATGCGGATGTTGTCGGCCGCATGCGTGTCGGTGAAGATTTTCGTGAAGGCAGCAAGCCCCGCCCGGAACACGGCCGAAGTCGGAAACATCGCGCTCGGCTCGAACGCCCAGGCGGTCGAGATGTTGATGATGGCGCCGCTCTTCTGCGCCTGCATCACTGGCGTGACTAGCCGGGTGGGACGGATCACGTTGAGAAGGTACGTATCGAGCCCGGCATGCCATTGCTCGTCGGTGATCTCCGTGATTGGCGCGCGCGGCCCGTGGCCGGCGCTGTTGACGAGCACGTCGATCCGTCCCCACCTGGTCATCGCGCCCTCGACGAGGTGCTTCAGATCGTCGTTGGACTTGTTCGAACCGGTGACGCCGAAGCCGCCGAGCTCGGCGGCGAGGGCCTCGCCTTTGCCGGAGGACGACAGGATCGCGACGCGAAACCCATCTGCTGCCAGCCGCCGTGCCGCCCCAGCCCCCATGCCGCTGCCGCCCGCGGTGACGAGTGCAACCTTCTCCGCCATGACCGATCATCCCTTGCGAATATCGTTGAGGCGAGCCGGATGCCCGACCTATCATGAGGCCTTCTACCGCCAGACCCGCCGGCAGGTCCATCGTCGAGAGCATTCGTCATGAGCGATTTGCAGATCCGCATTTTGCGTCCGGAGGAGATCGCCGTCCCCATCGACTGGGCCGCGGCCGAGGGCTGGAATCCGGGCCTGGCCGATGCCGCCTGCTTTGCGATCCCCGATGCGCAAGGCTTCTTTCTCGGCGAGATCGACGGCGAGCCGGTCGCGACCGTCTCCTGCGTCAATTACGACGACCGCTTCGCCTTCCTCGGCTTCTATATCGTGCGCGAGAGTTTTCGCGGCAAAGGCCATGGCCTGCGCATCTGGAACGCGGCGATCGCGCATGCGGGCACTCGCGTGATCGGGCTCGATGGCGTGGTCGCGCAGCAGGACAATTACAGAAAATCGGGCTTCCAGCTCGCCTACGTCAATATCCGCTATGGCGGCACCGTGGCCGCGCCACCGAAACCGCCTGCCGATGTCGTCGCCCTCGATAACATCCCGTTTGCACGTGTTGAAGCCGATGATGCCACCGTCTTCCCTGCCGCGCGTAGCGCGTTCCTGCACGCCTGGATCAACACATCAGGCCATGTCGGCCGCGCGCTGCTGCGCGACGGCAAGCTGTCCGCATGGGGCGTGATCCGGCCGTGCCAAACGGGTCACAAGATCGCTCCGCTCGTTGCCGACGATCGCGCGGCGGCGGAAGCGATCGTTCAGGCCCTGCTTGCGGGTGTGGCCGGCGGCGAAGTGTTCCTCGATGTCCCCGCCGTCAATCGCGAGGCCATCGCGCTCGCGGGCGAGCTCGGGCTCAAACCAGTGTTCGAGACGGCGCGGATGTACACGGGACCGATCCGGCCGCTGCGGATCGACCGCGTCTTCGGCGTCACCAGCTTCGAGCTGGGCTAGGGCGTGTACTCATAAATCACGCGCTTAGTTTTGGTGCTCCAGATGTGCGCTCATCCCTCAAAAGCGGCACAAACAGCACGGCCAGCCAGCTGAGCCCCCGCATGCTTTTGCGAAGCGAGCAGCGCCGCAGTAGCGGCTATGAACTCCCCCCGCTTCATTCGATCCTCATCGCACCATGAGGAGGATGGAGACAGCTTATCACGTTCGATGGTTGCACGAACTGCGATGCTGGGCCGAAATGAGGCGTGTGGCGCAGGATAGTTCTGGGTCCTAAAGCAGCAGTTAATGCAGCCACCGTATGAGGTTCGGTCCCCGGCAGAGTGCCGACATAGCGGCCGCTGCTGCGGTGTTCGGCTCGGGGGGCATGAGCCGACGCAATCCATTTGAGCAACGAGTCTTTTACTCCAGCTGAAAACGATCAGATGAAAGAATGATGCGGCGTTGGGACAGCGTGACTGTCGAATCACATCGCTTGCGCGAGTAGAAGTTTGAGCATTGAATCAGCGATGATACCCATAACTGCAAGTGGTTTCTCGGGTATGCCTGCGCTCTCGCAGGATGAAGCGATGCAGAGATTCGCCTAGGCTTTGGGCGCGTGATGGCTTCATGCGTAGCTGAACCGGAGAGGTACGCCTAGTCGGTCCTGCCAACTGATTGGGAGTAGCCACACGCGCCTCATGCGCGCACCTAGCGCGGTCGACGGCCAACAAACGGGAGGACAACAATGAGCACCTGGCTTAGTGAGCGAGAACAGCGTCTCGTCGCGGGCGCGGAGGCGGCATCGGCGGCAACGCCTATCCCGACCCAGATTGTCTCCAATGGCGAGTATCTCCCGCCCCCGCAGAGCGATACGCAAAAGAAAGTCGAGGCACGGATCAACGAGCTCGCTGATGTCAACGGCAGGCATCTCGGCTTGAGCCGCAGGCAGTTCTTGCACACGAGCTGCGGCATGGCGGCAGCGTTCCTTGCCATGAACGACATCTACGGCAATGTTTTCCAGGTCGCGCCCGCTGAAGCCCGCGAGCCCGAGCTGATGCTGGCCCGCGCGCAAAGCCTTGCAGGCCAATTCATCTTCGATGTCCAGACTCATTTCGTGCGGGACGACTTCGACCACAAGGAACTGTTGGGGCTGGCGGACTTTGCGAGCCAGCACTGGAATCCGAAGCTGAAGGAGGAAGGCGTCTCCTCGCTCGCCCGCTACAAGTTCCAGAACTATGTGAAAGAGATCTACTACGACAGCGACACCAACATGGCGCTCCTGAGCGGCGCGCCCTTCGACGACCCGAGTTGGTGGCTGCTATCCAATGAGCAGATCGTCAAGGCGCGAGAACTGATCAACGACTTCGCCGGTTCGCGCCGCCTGCTGGCGCATAGCGTCATCACCCCCAAGCAACCCGGCTGGATGGACGAGGTGGACAAGGCGATCGAGGTCTACAAACCGGATTCCTGGAAGTCCTACACGATTGGTGATCCGCTGGCGCCCTCGAAGTTCCCATGGCGGCTCGACGACGAGCAGGTGATGTATCCGTTCTACGAGAAAGCAGTGAAGGCCGGCATCAACACGCTGTGCATCCACAAGGGGTTGCTGCCGCCCGATTACGAGAAGTCGTTCGCCGGCGTCTGGGAATATGCAACGGCGTGGGACATCGGAAAAGCCGCGAAAGATTGGCCGCAGATGAACTTCGTGATCTATCATTCGGCGCTGCGGCCGTTCCTCGAGCTACCCGATCATGCGTGGGCGGATTTCGAGCAGACCGGCCGTATCCAGTGGGCTACCGATCTCGCGGAAATCCCGCAGAAGTTCGGCGTCACCAACGTCTATGCCGAGCTCGGCACGTCCTTTGCCAACTCGGCGGTGGCGCATCCGAAGTTCTGCGCCGCGCTCATTGGCACGCTGATAAAGGGAATGGGTGTTGACCACGTCATGTGGGGCACCGACTCGGTCTGGTACGGTTCACCACAGTGGCAGATCGAGGCGCTGCGCCGGCTCGAAATCCCGGAGGATATGCAGAAGAAGTACGGGTTTGCGGCGCTTGGCGACGCCAACAGCGCTACCAAGCAGCTGATCTTCGCGGGCAACGCAACCAGATTCTACAAGATCAAGCTGAAGGCGGCCGAGAATACCAGGATGCCGGCCTTTTCCGAGGACCGCCTCGCGGCACTCAAGAACGAGTACACGCAAGCTTCGAAGCAACCATCGAACCTGCGCTACGGCTACGTTCGCGCCGCATAGGAACGGTCCCAAGAGCGTGGGCAAGCTCCGCTGGCAATGGACGCGCGGCTGCCGCAAATCTGGCTTCGGCTCGGGGTCAAGATGCGGAGAACTCGCGGTGAGCGAATCTAGTCCGCTATGCCTCACCGAGCGGACCTTCCGCTCGGCCTTCAGGAGCCGACATTGCTATATGAGTACACGGCCTAGCTCAGTAGCAGCGCATGATGTTGACGGTGTGCTCGCCGCCGCCGCGGCCGGGCACCGTCACCTGCTCCGTCGGGCAGCTCGGCACATAGGGCCGGTCGGACGGCACGACATTCGGCGGAAAGCGGTGCGCCCAATCCCAGGGAACGTCATACGTATAGGTATAGCGCACATCGCTGGAGAACGACTGAGCCGCCTCGCCGAAAGGTTGGCTATATGTCGCACCGTCGTAGAAGAACCCGCCGCCACCCGGCCAATAGACCCAGGGATTGCCGCGCCGGTGGAACCGGACGCCAGGCCCGATCGGCGCACGCGCCATTGCATTTGGAGGCGCGGCGGCCAGCCCGTGCGGCGCGGCGCCACCGGGCCTGGCAAAACTGTCGCTGGGGCTAAGGAGCAGCGCGGCTGCGCTGAGCGAGGCGAATAGCGCCCCTTGTGATCTCGACATCATGATACGCACCAACTCGTTTGGCTTCGCGGGTCGCGGCTCCCCCACCACACGCTAGGCCGGGCTGTCGCCCGCCAGCAAACGTATAATTAATTATTGGTTAAGGCACGGGATTAATGGGGAACATGGTGCGGCAGAACGCCTGGAATTTCCGTCCCATTTCAGCGACTTCGTTCCGCGGCACGCGATTCATAACCAGTTGATCGGAGTTGATCGCTCCCCGGCCAATACGTCCGGAACGCTCCCGCATTGCAACCGTTGGCCCCGACACAAGCAAGGAGCATCTTCAATGCAGAACAAGTCAAAACTCCTCTGCCTGGTCACGGCATCGCTCGTCGCAGGCGCAACAGCCGCATCGGCGCAGGGCTACGACTGGAATGGGCCGCGCGTGGGTTGGGACCGCACCGCCCCCGCCTACGAACCGGTTCAGCCGCGCGCGTACTATCCAGATGTCGCCGGACCATATGGCGCGTACAACGGCACCCGCCATCCGACCCCGAGCTCAACGCAGGGCGATGTCGGTCCTGACGGCAACAACAACGGCACGCTGACCGGCAGCTATCGCAACTGGTAGCGAATCGGGCTTCGTTGCAAGGACCCGCCGCTTCATCGAGCGGCGGGTCGTTCTTTTTGCGGCATACATTGTGAGCTGAAGATCGCCGTTGTCGCCGCCTCCGTCATTGCAAGCGCAAGGACGATGTTGAAGCAGTCACGCGCGATAACGGCGGCAGCCCGGACGAAGCGAACCGTAATCCGGGACCGCTGTCTCCGCACGGATGGAATCCCGGATTACGCTGCGCTCCCTTCAGGCTACATGATATCGCGTTGCCCGCCGGGCGAAACACCAAGCCGTGGGTCAACGTGCGCCATCCAAAATATTCCGCTTTACCGAAATTCGGAAATCGCGTATGTGTCGCCGCAACCCGGCCCAAGCAAGAGGGGCGCATCGCGATCGTCACGACACGCGGGCCGGGCGGCGGTGGACGCAGGTCACATCGGCGCCAAGGGCTTCGCAGGGCGGAGAGCCGTGAGCGAAGACCTCGCGCACTCGACCGGTGTGATCGGCGTACGGCAAAATCGTGTGGTCCTGACGCCCGGGGTCTGTGCGCCAAGTGTTGCGGTGATGTGAGCGGCCCAACCGGACCGCGGCATCAGCCATCGGCAAGGCGACGGGGGCAATAGTGCATCGCTCCCCGGGGAGCAACTGTGTTGAA
>NZ_JADPKH010000127.1:0-93305 GCF_023073835.1 Bradyrhizobium sp. 153
TGCTCGCGTTGGGCGCGGCCGCGCTGGTCAAGTACCTGTTCTTCTCGGGCCGAGGAGATTGATCATGCACCGCATTCTACTTGCGGCTCTCGCTGCTGTCCTCGTCTCGCCAGCGGCTCTCGCGCAGGACAGCCTGGCTCGCGGGGAGCAGGATTTTCGGGCCTGTGCAGCATGTCACTCCCTCGAGCCCGACCGCAACATGACCGGCCCGAGTCTTGCAAACCTCTGGGGGAGGAAGGCTGGCAGCTTGCCGAGTTTCGACCGCTACTCCGACGCGCTGAAAGCTTCGGGGATCATTTGGGATGACCGCTCGCTGGATTCCTGGTTGACAGACCCGGAACGCATGGTGCCGGACAACGCCATGCCGTTCGAGGGCATCAAGGACGCGCGCGCGCGCGCCGATCTGCTCGCCTTCCTGAAGGAGGCGACCAAGCCAGGCGCACCGCCGGGGCAATCGGCGCAAGGAATGGACGGCATGATGGGCGGGGGCATGATGGGCGGAATGATGGGAGGTGGGCGCGTTCCAAACCTGAGGAGCATTCAAGCTTCCGAGCGCGTCACTGGCATCACTCACTGCCGGGACACCTATCGCGTGACTACGGCCGACGGCAAGACGCGCGCGTTTTGGGAACGCAATCTCCGGATCAAGACGGATTCCAGCAAGGACGGTCCGGAGAGCGGGGCTCCGGCCATCGTGCCGGCCGGAATGATGGGCGATCGCGCCGATGTGATTTTCGCGGCGCCCGAGGAGATCAGCAAGATGATCGAGCCGCGGTGCTGAGCCTCGTCGGCATTCCGAACGGCTCGGTTCGGGCGCGTTGGTGGTGCACACTCCGATCGTCTCCGAAACCGCGGTTACAAGCTCCGGGAGCGTTCGATGGGTTTCTACAACGACTTCGTGCTGCCGAGGCTTCTCGATCTCGCGATGAGCAACAAGCAGCTCCTGCCTTTTCGCGAACGCGTGATCGGCGCCGCGGAGGGCCGCGTGTTGGAGATCGGCGTTGGCTCGGGCCGCAACCTGCCGTTCTATCGATCGCCGGCGAAGGAAATATTGGCGCTTGAACCTTCTCCGAAGCTGGTCGCCATGGCTCGCGGAACCGTGCATGCGGGCTTGCCCGTGCAATTCGTCGAAGCTTCCGCCGAAGCCATTCCGCTCGACGATGGTACCGTCGACAGCATCGTGACCACCTGGACCTTGTGCAGCGTTCCGCAGGCTGCTCTAGCGCTTGCCGAGATGCGCAGGGTGCTTCGCCCCGGCGGCAAGCTCCTGTTCTCCGAGCATGGCCTGGCGCCTAGTGCGAGCGTGCGTTGGTGGCAGGACCGCTTGACGCCGCCATGGCGGCGCATCAGCGGCGGCTGCCATCTTAATCGTCCGATCCGCTCCATGATCGAGGACTCGGGATTCCGCATCGACCGGATAGACACCGGCCATATAGCCGGACCGAAGCCGATGACCTTCATGTACGAAGGCAGTGCCCGGCCAGGCTGATTCAAGCTCGCGCGACGCATGGAGCGGTTCTGGTCGATCTGATCGTGCGTTCGGTCCTCCATATCCGCGGCAAATACGACGGACTGAAGATGGACGCATTCCTGTTCGCCCCACGCTGGAGATGTTGGGAAAGATGGACCGACCGGCCGAGCGGCCCGCCGGTGGTTTGCCCGATCGTGTGAACCGCGCCTTACAATCGGGAATTTGTGATAGTGTTCGGTCCCGGTCCTTGCTATCCGTGGCCTCGATGATACGGCAGATTGGCCATAGCTCCTTCGCTTTCGGCTTGCGCGGCCTGCTGACCGTGCTGCTCACGCTCGCCTATGTCATGGTCGGATTTGCAGGGGAAATCGCGTGCGCCGGCGAAACGCTCGAGAGCGCCGATCGGATCGAAATTTCTGACGCACTTGCCAGTTCAGACCAAGTCAAGGGGGACCAAGGATCGAAGAAGACGGTTACCGTCGTCGATCATTGCTACAGCTGCGTCCCCCTGCTGATTCCGCCGCCCGTCCTCGTTGCCGAGCCGGCCTCAAAAGCCGTTCCCCCGGCATACGCCACGCCGACGTTCCTACTTGAGGATCACTCGGGACTCGATACGCCGCCCCCCAAATACCGGACCTGAGAGCGTCTTCTCGGAGCGCGCGAGCGCTCGATTGATCTGCTTGGTCAGGCAACTGCTCATGTTTCGGACGAAGGCCACGCGAGTTGCGTGTGCGATGGCGTTTCTGGTCAGCCCGTGGCTCACGGGCGGGGCGCATTCGCAAACCCTGACGATGAGAGCCGCGCTTGCGCGCGCGCTCGCTGCCAGCCCTCGTCTAACTGCGGCCGAGCGTGATGTTGGGATCGCGACCGGACAGCGCATCCAGGCCGGAGTGCTGCTGAATCCCGAGGTCTCCTACGAACAGGATGATTCATTAGGCACGGGCAAGTATCGGGGCACGAAGTCCGCAGAGACAACACTGCAGATCAGCCAGGCTTTCGAGTGGTTCGGAAAGCGGGAGGCCCGCATAGCGGCCGGTGCGGCCGGTGTCGAGGCGGCGGCAGTCCAGCGTCAGGCCGTCCGGCTCGAGGTCCTCTCCGAGGCCGCCATCGCCTTCCTCAACGTGCTGGGCGCACAACGCCGAATCCAGGTGCTCGACGACCAGGTCGCCGCCATCGACCGGCTGACCCCGCTGCTGCAGCGGCGCGTCGAGGCCGGCGCGTCCTCGCCAGCGGAGACGGGGCGGGCGGAAGTTGCCTCCGCACTGGTCAAGGCGGACCGGGAGCGGCTCCGATCGACGCTCGCGAGCGCGCGGCGCGAACTGGCGGTGCTGATGGGAGACGCCGCGCCCAAATTCGCCTCGGTCTCCGGACGGCTCGATGCCACCGGGCGGCCGCCTTCGTTTCAGTCGGTCGTCGCCGCGATCGACGCGAACCCGCAACTGGTCCGCTGGACCGCGATCTACGCGCAACGGAATGCGGAACTGCTGTTGGCCCGGCTGAAGCCTTATCCCGACGTCCGGATCGCCGCCGGATGGCGCCACTTCAACGAGACCAACGATGATGCCGTCCGGTTGACGCTCTCGGTACCGATCCCGGTGTTCGACCAGAACCAGGGCAACATCCTCTCGGCGCAGGAGAGCCTGGCCAAGACCAGGGCGGAGCGGGAAGCGAACCGGAATGCGCTGATCGTGATCGCGGGGCGCGCCTACGACTCGCTGCAGGGGTCGCTGCGGGAGCTTGCCATCCTGCGCGAAGTTGCGATCCCGAAGGCGGAGCAGGCGGCACAGGCCATATCGGATGGATACGGGCAGGGCCGGTACACACTTCTGGAGGTCCTGGACGTCCAGGCGAGCCTCGCACAGGCGCGACTGCGCGAGCAGGAGGCACTGCAGAACTTCCACGTTGCCGTCGCGACAATCGAAGGATTGGTCGGCAATCCCTTTTCGCTCGCGCGCGAGAGCTCAAGATGATCCGGTCACTCACCCGATTTTTGGTCTTCTTTCTGGTTGCCGGGACCCTCGCCTACGCGGGCTATCGGATGCTGACACCGGCGACCACCAAGACGGTTGCCACGGAGAAGTCCGAAAAGGAAGAAGAGCATTCGGACAGCGTCGCCATGAGCGACGCCAAGGTCGCCAGCGCCGAGATCGAGCTTGCGAAAGCAGGGCCTGCAGTGCTGCACGACAGCCTGCTGCTGAATGGCATGGTCCAAGCCAACCAGGAATCGCTGGTTCAGATCACCCCGCGCTTTCCGGGCCTCGTTCGCGAGGTTCGCAAGCGAATTGGCGACCGGGTCGAAAAGGGCGACGTTCTGGCGATCGTCGAAAGCAACCAAAGCCTGACGCCTTACGAACTGAAGGCCGCTCTGGCGGGCACGATCATCGATCGGCAGACCACGCTCGGCGAATACGTCTCCGAGCAGAAGCCGGCGTTCGTAATCGCCGACCTCTCGACCGTGTGGGTCGATTTCTCCGTGTACCGGCGCAACCTAAGCCGCGTGAGGATCGGCGACCAGATCCTGATCGATCCGGCGGACGGCGGAGCCAAGATCGAGGCCAGGATTTCGTATGTGTCGCCGGTAGGCAGCAGCGAGACCCAGAGCGCGCTGGCCAGGGCCGTCGTACCGAATGCCGGACAACGCCTGCGACCCGGCCTGTTCGCCACCGGCCGATTGATCCTGTCCGAAAAGAAGGTGGCGGTAGCCGTGAAATCCTCGGCCTTGCAGACCGTCGAGAACCGCACCGTCGTGTTCGTCCGCGACGGGGAGAAGTTCGCAGCCCGCGACGTCGAGCTCGGCGAGCGCGATCCGGACTTCGTGGAAGTCACGTTCGGCGTCCTCGAAGGCGATCTGTACGCGGCCCGGAACAGCTTCATCGTCAAGGCCGAAATGGCGAAAGGGGGAGCGGACAATGATTGACGGCATTCTCTCCTTCGCCATCCGCCAGCGCTGGCTGGTGATGATCGGCGTTCTCGCCATGGCCGGCTTCGGCGCCTGGAATTTCACGCGTCTGCCGATCGATGCGGTTCCCGACATCACCAACGTCCAGGTGCAGATCAACAGCAGGGCCCCCGGCTACTCGCCCCTTGAGGTCGAGCAGCGGATCACGTTTCCGATCGAGACCGCCATGGGCGGACTGCCCCGACTCGAGAGCACGCGGTCCCTGTCGCGCTACGGGCTCAGCCAGGTCACGGTGATCTTCAAGGACGGCACCGACATCTATTTCGCCAGGCAATTGGTCAACGAGCGGATTCAGCAGGTCAGGGATCAGTTGCCGACCGCCATAGAGACCGCCATGGGACCGATCTCCACCGGGCTCGGCGAGATCTACATGTACACGATCGAGGCCAAGCCGGAGGCCCGCAAGGCAGGCGGAGAGACGTACACTCCGACCGACCTGCGCACGATCCAGGACTGGATCGTCAGGCCACAGCTACGGACCGTTGCGGGCGTTAGCGAAGTCAATTCCGTCGGCGGGTTCGAACGGCAGTTCCAGGTGCTGCCGGACCCCGCGCAACTGATGGCCTACAAGCTCAGCTTCCGCGACATCATGGCGGCGCTCGCCTCGAACAACGCGAACGTCGGCGCCGGCTACATCGAGCGCAACGGCGAGCAGTACCTGGTCCGCACGCCGGGTCAGGTCGCGAACGTCGAGGAGATCAAGGATATCGTAATCGGGTCTCGAAACGGTTTTCCGGTGCGGGTATCCGACGTTGCCGACGTCAGGGAGGGAACGGACCTTCGCACCGGCGCGGCGACGTTGAACGGGACGGAAGTGGTGTTAGGCACCGCCATGCTGCTGATCGGCGAGAATCCCCGCACCGTCGCGCAGCGCGTCGCCTCGAAGCTCAAGGAGATCGGACGCTCGCTGCCCGAAGGAATTATCACGCACACGGTCTATGACCGCACACGCCTGGTCGAAGCAACGGTCGCGACGGTAGCGAGGAATCTCTTCGAGGGCGCGCTGCTGGTGATCGTGGTGCTCTTCCTGACGCTCGGAAACTTCAGGGCCGCGGTCGCGACCGCGTGCGTGATTCCGCTGTCCATGCTGTTCGCGATCACCGGCATGGTGGAGAACAAGATCAGCGCCAACCTCATGAGCCTGGGCGCCATCGACTTCGGCATCATCATCGACGGTGCGGTGATCATCGTGGAGAACTGTCTCCGCCTGCTGGCGCTGGAGCAGCGCCGTCTGGGCCGCGTTCTCACCCGAGAGGAACGATTCGAGACCATCCTCGCCGGCTCGCGCGAGGTCATCCGCCCCAGTCTGTTCGGCACCTTCATCATCGCCGTCGTCTATTTGCCCATCCTCACGCTCACCGGCGTCGAAGGCAAGATGTTCACGCCGATGGCCTTGACGGTGCTGATGGCGTTGACCGGCGCCAGCATCCTGTCCTTGACGTTCGTGCCGGCGGCCGTGGCGCTCGTCGTCACCGGCAGCGTCTCCGAACACGAAAATATCTTCATGCGAACGGCGCGCCGCATCTATTCGCCGCTGCTCGCCGCATCGATCCGAAACAGGTTCGGCGTGGCGGTCATCGCGGCGCTGCTCGTCGCGGTCTGCGGAATCGCGGCATCCCACATGGGCGGTGAGTTCATCCCCGGCCTCGACGAGGGAGATGCCTCGGCCGAGGTCGTCCGCATCCCTAGCGTGAGCCTTACTCAGTCGGTGGCGATGGAATCCATGCTGGAGAAGCGATTGACCAAGCTTCCAGAGGTCAAGGAGGTGTTCGCCCGCACCGGCACGGCGGAGGTTGCGACCGACCCCATGCCGCAATCCACCTCGGACAACTACGTCATGCTCAAGCCGAGAAAGGAATGGCCCGATCCGCAGAAGCCGAAGGCCGCCGTCGTCGCGGAAATCCAGCAGGCCGCGGAAGACGTCCCCGGCAGCGCCTATGGGTTCTCGCAGCCCATCCAGCAGCGCATGAACGAACTCATCTCCGGCGTGCGGAGCGATGTCGCCGTCAAGATATTCGGCGACAACCTAGACGAATTGATCCAGGCCGCGAGCCGGGTCCAAGCGGTCCTGCAGAGGGTGGAGGGGGCCGCCGACGTGAAGGCCGAGCAAGCGGCCGGATTGCCGGTGCTCACGGTCCAACTGAACCGGCAGGCCCTTGCGCGCTACGGGATCAACGTTGCCGACGTCCAGACGCTCGTCGAAATGGCCGTGGGCGGCAAGAGCGCCGGCCGTGTTTTCGAAGGCGACCGTCGCTTCGACATCGTCGTTCGACTGCCGGACAATCTGCGTTCGGACGTCGACGCGATCAGGTCGTTACCGGTGCCGCTACCCCCGGTCGAGAACCCGGCCAAGGCGACTACCGCCCTCTGGGCCGGTTCGCCGCTCGCGCAAATCCGCTACGTGCCTCTGTCCGAGCTCGCTCAGGTCGATGTCACGCCGGGTCCCAATCTGATTACCCGCGAGAATGGCAAACGGCGGATTGCCGTGACGACCAATGTGCGGGGGCGCGATCTCAGTTCGTTCATCGCCGATGCCCAAGACCAAGTCACCAGCAAGGTGAAGCTTCCGGCCGGTTACTGGATCGGTTGGGGCGGCCAGTTCGAACAGCTCATCTCCGCGACGCAGCGTCTGATGATCGTCGTGCCGCTCGCGCTGTTCCTGATCTTCCTGCTGCTCTTCATCAGCCTCGGATCGGCGCCCGACGCATTGCTGGTGTTCAGCGGAGTGCCGCTCGCACTCACCGGCGGCGTCGTCGCGCTCCTGCTGCGCGGGATTCCGCTCTCGATCAGCGCCGGAATCGGCTTCATCGCGCTTTCCGGGGTCGCCGTGCTCAACGGCCTGGTCATCATCACCTTCATCGAGAAGCTTCGGCGGGAAGGCCAAGCGCTGGTGGATGCGGTCCGGGAAGGCGCGCTGACGCGGCTGCGGCCGGTCCTGATGACTGCGCTCGTCGCCTCTCTCGGCTTCGTCCCGATGGCGATCGCCACCGGCGCCGGCGCGGAGGTGCAGCGGCCGCTCGCGACCGTCGTCATCGGCGGGGTCATCTCGTCGACCATCCTCACCCTGTTGGTGTTGCCAGCGCTCTACGTTCTGTTCAGGCGCGAGGCCAACCAACCGCTTTCAATTGCCGCCAAACTGATGGGAGAACGTTCATGAGGATAATCAGTTGGATTGTCGCCGCGCTGCTGCTCGCCACGCCGGCGGCTGCCGAAGACTACGAAAAAGGCCCCAACGGCGGGCTGATGCTCGACGTGGCCGGCATCGACGCCGAACTCCTGACGTCGGGCAATACGGTCACCATCAACGTTTTCGAGCCCTTCAAGGCGAAGCCGGTATCGACCAAGGGCTATGTAGGGGCCGTGCTGATCGCCGGCGGATCGGCCCGCGAAACGGTCACCCTCTCGCCCCAAGGCGAGAACTCGCTCAAGGGCGAGGCCAAGAATCCGATTCCCGCCGGCACCACGATTACTCTCACGATCAAGACCGCCGAAGGGAAGTCGGGCCAGGCCAAATTCAAGAAGTAAGGACCTGGGTGGTGTCGGACGGACATCGAGTGATGTCGGGCGCTGGCAGTCTGCCGATCTTGGCGGTGCTGACGACGATCGTCCTTGCGACCGAGGCAACGCGAGACGCCCGGGCGCAGCCGCTGAAAGCGACGATAGTCGGCTTAGGCGCAGCGACATGCCAACAGTTCAACCACGACGTCACATCGAACCCGCTGATCCGGAAAGATTACATGGCTTGGGCGCAAGGGTTCATGAGCGGCATCCTGTCGAGCAGGCCGCCGGGCGTGGACGAGGGGCTTGATCTTGCTCCGCCGACGTTCCCGCTCATGCGGCAACTGGATTTCCTGGGCGACTACTGTGCGCGAAACGCCTCGCTCGATTTCTCGGATGGCGTAGCGGCCCTCTACAAGCGTCTGCGCCAGGAGGGAAAGACGTGAAACGGGCGAAGCTCCAGAGCCTCTCGCCACACCAAAGAGAAAGATGATGAAAGACGTCGGATCGAGCGCAAAGATGCGATTTCAAGTCGAGGGCATGGACTGCTCCTCCTGCGCGACCAAGATCGAGAACGCCGTGCGGCGGATGCCCGGCGTCACCGACGTGTCCGTTTCCGTCGCCGGCGGCACCGTCACTGTGGGACACGACGGCCTCGATCGCGACGACATCGGGAATCGGATTTCCAGTCTTGGTTATCGGGTGGCCAGCGCCGAGAGCGACGGTTTCGCGGGCGAAGGAGGAAAAACCGCTCAGGAGACCCGTTCGAGTGACGATGCCACCGCCTGGTGGCGTACCCGAAAGGGAATGCTCGCGATCGGATCCGGCATCGCTCTGGCTGCGGCATTCGCGTTGGGCAAGGCCGTACCCGCCACCGAGCACTGGGCTTTTCTGGTTGCGATGCTGGTCAGCCTCGTTCCGATCGCGCGCCGCGCCATCGCCGCTGCGGGGGCCGGCACTCCGTTCTCGATCGAGATGCTGATGTCGATCGCAGCCGTCGGCGCGGTGATCATCGGCGCGACCGAGGAGGCCGCGACCGTCGTCTTTCTATTTCTGATCGGAGAGCTCCTGGAAGGTGTTGCCGCAGGCCGCGCCCGCGCCAGCATTCAAGGCCTGACGGCACTCGTTCCGAAGACGGCTCGCCTCGAGGAGGACGGTCGGGTGCGGGACGTGCCTGCCGACAGCCTTCAAATCGGAGCGACGATCCAGGTCAGGCCCGGTGACCGCGTTCCTGCCGATGGTGTCGTCCTTTCCGGAGAGAGCACAGTCGACGAGGCGCCGGTCACCGGCGAGAGCACGCCCGCCCGGAAGGTCGCGGCAGCGACCGTATTCGCCGGCACGGTGAACGGCGAGGGCCTTCTGCGGGTGCGGGTGATCGCCGCGGCGGCCGACAACACCATCGCGCGCGTGGTGCGCCTGGTCGAGGAGGCGCAGGAGTCCAAGGCGCCGACTGAGCGCTTCATCGACCGGTTCTCGCGGTACTACACTCCCGGGGTTGTCGTGGTTGCGGCCCTGGTCGCCCTCGCACCTCCCCTTCTGTTCGGCGACGACTGGGTCGGCTGGATCTACAAGGGGCTGGCCGTCCTCCTGATCGGATGTCCCTGCGCACTCGTCATCTCCACGCCCGCCGCCATCGCCGCCAGCCTGTCCACCGGCGCACGCCGGGGGCTTCTGCTCAAGGGCGGCGCGGTTCTCGAGCAGATCGGCCGGATCACCGTTGCTTGCTTCGACAAGACAGGCACGCTCACCGCGGGCAAGCCGCAGGTGACGGACATCGTCGGCTTTGCCCATAGCGAGAAGGACGTTCTGCGGATGGCCGCAGCGCTCGAATCCGGATCGAGCCATCCGCTTGCGGCCGCGATCCTGTTCAAGGCTGCGGCGGAGAAGACGCGGATCCCGCCGGCCTCCAACGCATCGGCTATCGGCGGCAAGGGCGTGCGCGCGACCGTGGAGGGGACGGAGGTTTTCCTCGGCTCGTCGAAAGCCGCTGCGGAATTGGCGGCCGTCACGGATGCGCAGCAGGCGCGGATCGCGGTGCTGAACGACGAGGGTAAGACCGTCTCCTTGCTCGTCATCGGCGAGAAGATCGCAGGTGCGATAGCCATGCGCGACGAGCCCCGTCCGGACGCCGAACGGGGTCTCAAGCTGCTTTCGGAAGCGGGCATTCGCACCGTAATGCTGACCGGCGACAACCGACGGACCGCCCGCGCGATCGGCAGACAACTCGGCATCGACGTCGAAGCCGAACTTCTGCCCGAGGACAAGCAGCGCATCGTCGGCCGGCTCCAGCAGCAAGGGTCCGTGGTGGCAAAGGTCGGCGACGGCATCAACGACGCGCCGGCGCTCGCCGCCGCCGACGTCGGCATCGCCATGGGCGGAGGCACGGACGTGGCGCTGGAGACAGCGGACGCCGCGGTGCTGCACGGTCGCGTGTCGGACATCGCGGCCATGGTCGACTTGTCCAAGCGGACCATGAGCAACATCCGGCAGAACATCAGCATCGCGCTCGGATTGAAGGCAGTCTTTCTCGTCACCACCGTGGTCGGGATCACCGGTCTTTGGCCCGCCATCCTCGCCGATACCGGCGCGACCGTGCTGGTGACCTTGAACGCGCTGCGTCTGCTCAAGCCCTCGGGAGGGTAGCATGAAAGCGCCGGCTGCCACCTTTGCGAACTCTATCCTCGCTCTGTTGCTCTCGGCGACGATGATCGGCCAAGCCAACGCCCGCGGCAGCATGGCCAGCGAAAGACCCTGGGCAGCCGAACACATCGAGGGACTGCCCAAGGATATCCGCCATCATGTCGAGGGGCACGCCAACGTCTGCGGCAATCCGCCGGCTGCGTCGCACTATTTTTCGGTATCCATAGAGTCCTCGGGACTGCGCTTTCGCGCTCAGCACTTCGAAGACTTCGCGTGCACCAGGCCGTCTCTGGTTTGCCGGCCGAGTGGCTGTCTCCACGAAGTGTTCGTGGATGACGGAAGGCACCAGCGGCTCGTCTTCAGCGTCTATGCGCGTGATATGAAGTTGACGAACGAGGGCGGGACGGCGGGCATCGAGGTGGTCGACGCCCCTGGTCTGAGAGCCTTCGTGTGGGACGGCCGTCGCTTCGTACCCTCGAGAGCACGGAAAACCGGGCGGTAGGCCATCTTTCCGGAACATTGCACGCTTCAGCATCCGGAGCGCGTAGTTGTCGCGAGAACGACCTCAAGAAGGTGCCGAACACGATCATCACTGGACCAACCGGACAGCCCAGTTCTCACGGCCGAATATAGTTTTTAAGACATAGAACCGGCATATGCTCTAAACATCGTGGCCGGCGCCTCACCGGCGGCCATCTTGCCATCGGAGAAAACACGGCAGAGCGACGTAGTAGGTCACTCAGTGATGCCGTCGAAACCCGAGGAGTGACCCGGCTTGGAACGGAGAGCTTCTTTCCTGCTTTTCCCGGTGAGGCATGGAGTAGGCGGAAGATGAGCGACCGGGCAATGACTATCAAACTGGCGATCGCGGCGGCCTCGCTGACAATCACAACCGCGGTATCGGCTCAGCCTCTGACGTGGACCACGTATGCCATTCCCGAGACCGGCACCTCCGTCGACTTTCCGGCCTCGATCTTCAGCGAGGCAGCCGGCAAACCGGACGGTAGGGGGCAGCGCTTTCGCACCGCCGACGGCAGGGCGGACCTTACCATCCAGGCGGTCCCGAACGCCTCGAACGATTCGCCGGCCGCCTTTCTCGCGAAGAAAGGTCCGCCATCACGGATCCAGTACAAGCGGGTGACTTCGCGCTTTTTTGCGGTGTCCAGCTACAAGCGGGACAAGGTCTGGTACGATCGCTGCAACTTCTCGCGTGGCATAATCCACTGCGTGCTGATCAATTACCCGGCGAGCGAAGAGCATGAGTGGGACGACATCGTCACGCGCATCAGCCTGTCACTCCGCGGCAGGTAGAACTTCCGGGCGCAGCGGGCGCCTGATCGGAGCGGCGGCATGCATGCCTGCCGATCGATCAGTGCAGTTTGCGACGAAGACGCTTGATCATTTCACGTAGCTGATCGATGTAATCCTGCACGACCTTTCGGGCCTCCGCCTCGCGCGATGGATCAGGAGCAGGCTCGTTCGGCGGTTCCTTTTCTGCCATCTCTGCAGACTAGTCCGCTGGCTCGGCATGAACCAGCGATAACCACGCTTTCAGCCTTCGTTCAGTCCGCCAGTCCTACATCCGCCGCTTACACGGCGAGGTAGGCCGATGCCCTCGACCCCATGGCCGCCGCAGTGGATTGGCTCGATGCCTACCGCGCCGGCGACATCGAAGCACCACCAACGGCCCCTGCCGGGATTGCGAAATGCAGAGGCTCCGCGTTGTCCACCTGTTGCGCAGGCCTGTGCACAATTCTAGGCCGTAGGCGCCGGGTCTTCCTTGACGCCGCGGGCGACGATCCGGAGCGCTCCGTCCGGAAGCGGCCGCTGCAGCTTCAGGGCTTCCTCTGCAGGCGCTGTCAGCCAGGTCTCAACCTCTTCGGGCCCGGTCAGTATCACGGGCATCGCCTTTGGATGGATGGTGCCGACCTCTGCGTTCGGCTCCGTTGTGAGGAACGCGTACAGGTCGTTGGTGGTCTCGCCTTCCTTGACCTTCCTGACCGACGTCCAATTGGTCCAAATGCCGGCGAAGCAGAGTAGCGGGCGGCTCTCGTCCAGAGCGAACCAGATGTCGCCGCCCTCGGCTTTGTTGAACTCGCTGAAGGAGTTGAAGGGCACCACGCAGCGGCTCTCGACATCCAGCCAGCGCGTCCAGTGCTTGCTCTTGACGTTGCGGATGTTGGTGGTTCCGGAATCCGGCTCCATCCGGAGCAGCTCCTTGAAATCGACGGTCTTGCCCTTGGCCTGTAGCTTCTCGGCCCGCTTCTTCGTCGCGTCCATCAGCGCCTTTGATGAGGATGGCATGCCCCAGCGTGCGGTAGCGAGCTCCCGGCCCTCGGCGCCATTGCGCACGATCGGAGCCTTATAGTCCGGAAAGACGCCGGGCATCGGCGCAAGGTTACCGACGTACCTATTGACGACGCGGAAGAGCGCGCTGATGGCGGCCTGATTGGTGGTGATCGAGTAGAGATTGCACAAGTCTTCAGGTCTCCTGGTCCGGATGGCGTGCCCGCTGCGCCAGCTGCAGCAGGGTGGTGGTCGGCCGGCGCCCCGCCTTCGCACACTTGCTGCAGCGAAGTCGGCTGGCCAGGTCGTGGACGAAAGTGGTCGGCGGATGGCGAAGCGTGGCCATGTCGACGTCGCGGGCGGCTTTGCAGCGGGAGCATTCGATCTGGAGCCAGCTATAGCCGCCGTTGATCGCCTGGTCGATCGTCGGCGACGGGTCGATCGGTTCGCCATCCGACCACATGCGTTCATTCCAGCTTTCGCACAGCAGCTTGTCCGCCGTCCGGATCAGCGCCTCGCCCTTGGCCCGTGCCTCGGCGGACTGCGCCGCGAGGATCGTCGTCACCGCGCGCGACCTGCCGAGCTCCTTGCTCAGCGCCTTGCGGTCTCCTCCGGAGAGAGGGGTGGGGTGGTGCTTCGGCGCCATCGCCCCCGCCTAGTCGAAGACAGCCCAGCAGCCGTCTTCCTCATGGCGCCCGGTCCGCTGGGCGCAGGTGTTGTCCAGCAGTCGCTGGCCGACGTTCCGCCAGATTGCCTCCGGACCATACAGCCTGACGGCGTCCACTTTCTGTATCTCGACGGTCCTGCTGCAGCGGCCGCAGGCCACCCGCAACAGGTGCCCCTGGATGTCAGCCAGTCGTTGCGTCCGGATCGAGGGCCTCAGCGGCGCGCGGTCGGCGGAAACGTCGTCCAGCATTGCTTTCCAGTATTCCGGCGGCAGGTCGTCGCCTGGTGCCAGTGCAGGCGTGGCAGGTGCCTTTCTGCCGACGGCGCCGACCGTGGCCATCCTTTCCATCTGCTTTCGGGTCGGCATGCGCCATCCGGCGGGGCGGTCAGTCATGCCGCGATAAGAACATAACAAGAACAACGAGTCGAGTCCGAGAACCTTTCGATGATCCCCGACCCGGTTGGGGTTAGACCACGGCTCAGGCCGCGGAAAAACTGCCTCAATCGTTCGCCTCGGAGCCTGGCCGGTCATACCTTCGTCGAAGAGGTGCAGCGCGCAACCGATCTCGATGCGCCAGCGCCTCGACGGCTGGGAAAATGCCGGAAGCGCCTCACGGCCACCACCTTCCGGAGGACACTGCGCCGACAAAAAAAGCGCACCGGCCAGCGTGGGAGTGCTTCGGTCGAGCTACCGAAGCCGGGAAAGCGCCTCGTTCAGAAAGGCGTTCGTGATTCTGTCGTGCTGCGCTCGCGCCGTCAGCCGGGCAGCTTCGTTCACCACCCAAGCTGCGTCGCTCATGGGACGGCCGGCCAACGACCGGCTCGCTGGCGACAGATCGATCGCGTCGTGCGGCCGAACCTTGAGCATGCCGGTCAGAGCCAGCTTGACCTCTTCTGCAGTAGGGTAATCGACGAGCACCGTATGATCGAAGCGTCCGGTCCGCAAAACGGCGGGATCGAGCGCTTCCTTCCTGTTCGTCGTCGCCAACACTAGGACGCCGTTCTTGGCTGCGGCCTCGATCATCCTAAGGATCTCGGTCAGTTCCTCGACCTTGTGATCTTGGGACATAGGTCCTCGTGCCGACGCTACGGCATCGATCTCCTCCAGGACGAGCAGCGACGGGGCGCTCCGCTTGGCCTGCTCGAAGGCCTGCCGCATCGCGACCGTCGTCTGATGGATGAACGGGCTTCCGACCTCCCCGAGGTCCAGCCTGAACGTCGGCCGCCGCAGCGCGGCGACCAGCGTGTCCACCGCGTGGGTCTTGCCCGATCCGGGTGGTCCGTAGAGCAAAATTCCGTTCGGCAACTGAACTCTGAGCGCCTGATACCTCTCGGGATCGGCGCTTGGCTCGAGGACGTACTCGCGAAAGAAGGCCTCGAGTGCCGGGCGACCGGGTAGGGCGAAGGCTTCCGGAGGGACCGGCTCCGCTAGTTCAGAGACACCGAGCGCCGACAGGAAGAACTTGATGTCGTCGGCCGAGACCCAAGGATTGGCGGCGCGCACCGATCCGACGTCCAGGGCGGATGCCTGCGAAGCGGTGAGTATCTGCGCGGCGACCTGCCCCATATCCTCCGTGGCCCCTACGTTCTTCACCGCTAGGCACGCTTTCAGCGCCGGTAGAAACAAGGCGCTCGCCACCTCGGCCCGCGGTGCGCGCCCGCGCATGCCAACGATCGCCACGCCGAGGGCTCTGACGTCGCTGGTGGTGGGTAGTCCGAAGCGCTTCGGCCACTGCTGCAAGGGCACGGGCTCGGAGGACTTTGCCACCGGCACGCTCAGGAAGCGGCGGCTGCCGAACTCGAACTCGGCGAACTGCGAGGCACCGTCGATCCGGGCCGCGTCATCCGCAACCGGCTCCCCGCAGGCGAGGACGAGCATCAGGGCGTCGCCGGCCTGCTCCTGCAGCACCTGATAGCCAGGCCCTTCCGTCCGCAGCCTGCCGACAGTGCCGGATGCCAGCTTTTGGCCTATCGGAAACCAAGGAAAGCCGGACATGCTACTTCATGAGTCCGGCAAGAGCCGCGCTGGCCGCGTTCTTGGCTGTGGTCGGTATCTGGTTATCGAGGATGCGCCCGATGATCCGACGCAGTCCGTCCAGATCGTTTCGGTCGATGCAGGCCTGTCCCTCCGCGACCAGCCTGTCGTGGAGCCCCTTGTCGATGGCAAGGTGACGTTCGCGTGAGAAGGCGAGGAACAAGTCGACCTGAAAGCCAGGATGCTCCTTGGCGCCGCTGATGAAGATCGCGAACATTTCGGAGTGCGACTTTCGCGCGTCGTCGGGCCGACCGTGACGGAGCGCGTCCCGAACCTGCGCCTGCAGTGAGTCGAACCGGTCGTTCGTGGCTTTGGACGCGTGGGAACGGACGATTGAATCGTAGTCCCGGACCAGACGATCCGTCTCTTCCGTCAGAACGGCGCCCACGTTTTCAGGACGGTTCTTGATGCGGGAGATTTCCTGCCTGATGGCGCGGCCCTCCTCGGCGATCGATCGCCGCGTATCCGCTTCGAAGGACGTCCTCAGATTCTCGCGTTGCTCATCCAGCCGCCGATTCAGTTCCTCGGTCTCGGCGCTGCGCTTCGCGCCGAGGGCGCGCTCGAGTTCTTCGAGTTCGGTCGCGGTCGTGTCCAGGACGGAGTTGGCGAGTTCTTCGCCTTCGTGCCCTTCGAAGCTCTTTCTGGCTCCGTGATCGGTGAACATCTTGCCGGTGTCGAAACGGCGGCCGATCGATGGCACTTCGAGCGCGCAGTTCAGAAGGCCGTTCTCGTCGAGATTCCAGTGTACGCGGACGACGTCGCCGCGACGGATGATATCGCCGATCTCCAGTTGCGAGCTCTCGACGCGGAAGCTGCCGACGTGGAGATTGAGGGCAGGATCCGTCACGCCAGCCTCCATCTGGTAGACCTCGAAATCGAGCCCTCCCTTTTCTCCGCCCTTGAGATCGTTCGCGGCCCGGTACGTTTCTGTGCCGCTCGCCGGAATCGATTGTCCCTTGGCCACCAGTTCGTGGAGCGTATTCCTGGGGAGGCCGCCTTCGTCGACCACCACTTTGACGGCGATGGTGTGCGTGATCGGCGTGCCCGAAGACGACGCGTCCGTGCGCTTCACCACGAGCCTCGTTTCGGCCTCCTGAACGGGATTTCCCGATCGGTCGAACACCATCACCCGGAACTGGTTGTCGCCCCGGCGCGCGACGGGCACGTCGTTGACGGAGGTGGTGCCGTCGAGAGGCAGCTGTCCGCTTGTCCAGCCCATGTCGCTGTCGATCTGGAGACGATAGCCTTGGCCTTGCGCTTCCGCCTGCGGCCTGACGCGAATCCGGATCCGCGCGTCCGAGGTGCGCTCCGGATAGCCGTACTCGACCTTGACCGACCCGCCGGCCTTGGCCGTCGCCCGGGTCGGTTTGGCCGTCACCGCTTCGCCGGACCAATCCCGGCTCTCGGCGAAGATCGCCGCCCCGAATGCGACCGCGGTCATGGGATCGGAATCGAGGTCTCCGGCGATGCCAAGCTGTTCCGGCACGCGCGAACGCACAATCGGCATGCGGGTCGGACCGCCGATGAACACGACGCGATCGATGTCGCCGCTCTCGTAGCCGTTCTCCTTGAGCAGCTTCCGGCACGCGTCGATCGATCGGTCGACCTGATCGGAGATCAGATCCTCGAGTTGCCGGCGGTCGAACGGAATGTCGAGATAGATTTCCTTGCCGGACAGGTCGCGGGACGCGAGTTGGCTCTCGTCGGCGGAAATGCGCGTTGAGGGCTGCGCGGACAATTCGATTTTGGCCTTCTCCGCATAGAAGGCCGCGATCCTGAGCACGCGCTGATAGGTCGGATCCCTCTGCAGGTCGTCCGGAAGATCGAACTGGTCCATGAGCCAGGGCCGGACGATTTCGTTCACGACGCGGCGGTCGAAATCGGTGCCGCCCAGCATGTTGATGCCGCCGTGGCCCACGACGTTGATCGTACCGCCGACGCTCTGCACGATGGCGACGTCGAACGTACCGCCTCCCAGATCGTAGACGAGAAATTGACCGTCCTTCAGCGCCGAGTTGCGGCGTTGACGATCGGCGATCGACGCCATCGCGGCTGCGATCGGTTCCTGGACCAGGCCGACACGGCCGATGCCGGCGGCCTGCGCCGCACGCATGGTGGCTTCGCACTGCATCTGATTGAACGCCGCCGGGATGGTGATGACCGTGCCCTCCAGATCGAACTGACCTGCCGCGAGCTTGGCCTGCGCCAGAAGCGTCTTGAGCACTTCGGCGCTCGCTTCCTCGGCGCTCATCGTCCGGTCGGCGCTCTTGAATTCAATCGGGCTCGAGGTTCCCATGAGCCGTTTGAACTTCTTGCCGACGTTCTCCGGCGAGAAGGCGTCCTGCTCGTAGGCCCGCTTTCCGACGAACATGCCGCCGCGACGGTCGATCATAATCGCGCTCGGCAGCACGTCCGATCCGTCCACCGTCTTGTAGAGGCGCAATTCCCGACCGTCGTTACCGACAATGGCCGAATTGGATGTTCCCAAATCGATGCCGAGGTACATGCTCACTCCTTGCTCGCCAGATAGACCTTGCCCATCAGAACGGGACGCATGTCCACGATGACGGCGGGCTCGATGGTACGCGCAACCACGACGTCGGCGCGTCCCTGAAACTCATCCCCGTTGACGGCAGATACCGGCAGGTTGACCTCGAAGTCCATCCCGTCGAACGACTGAACCGACATCCTGCGATCTCGGAGAAGTTCATCGAGTCGGTCGGCGGCGTAGCGCCCCTGCGAGGCGTATCTCTCACGCCGGTCCTCGGGAACGCTGTCCAGAGCCCGCTCCAGCACGCGCAGCAGCTTCCAATATTCGACCGCGAGCCGCGCCATCGTATCTTCGCCGTCCGTCATGATCGTCCCTCGTTCGCGTGCATCGTTTCCTGCTCGCTCATCGCCGCGTCGTCGACGCCCCGGATGGTCGCCACGACGACGCGAGAGCACGCCCCTCGGACTCCAGCGAGTACCGCTTGCCGATCAGCTCGGCGTCCACGGCATCCTTGTCGCTCTGCCGATAACGATAGTCGCTGCAGCGCGAATTGTAGTCGTCGACGGCCGCGCTGAAGCGCTGGCCCTGTACGCCGGCTTGAATAAGGGGACGGGCGGCCTCGATCCGAACGCGCTGGAATGCGCAGTAGCGGATATTCGCCCGGGTCAGCGCCAGGCCGGTGCCCACTTGGGGCATCGTCTCGCCCGTGTCGAATGTTTCGGTCCTTTGCGGGGGCGGCGCTGTCGTCTGAGACGGAGCCGGCGTTTGCGGCCATGGTTGGGTGTTAGAATAGGCCGGCGGCGACCGGTATTGCGTCGTCTGCGGTCCCGAACTGCTTCCCCCGTTGGCCAGAATGGCCCAGAGCCCGCCGCCCACGATTACGACGCCCCAAAACCACATGACGCGGGTGTTGGCCTTGCGCTTGGCCGCCGCCGCGTCCCGAATGGTCCGCACGGCGCTCAAATTCTCTTCGTCGGTCTCCAGCGTCAGGAGCCTCTCCGCGAGTTGCTCGGTCTCCTTCCACTTTTGCGCCTTAAGATTCTTCGTCAGGTCGTTCTCGACGAGGATCTTGCGGGCCGCGCGCTGGTCTTCCCGGAGCATCGCGAGCATATCCGGAGAAGGCGGCTTATGAACCGCATGGTCGAGAAGTCCTTGGATGATCTTGTCGGCGGCTTGCGGCAACGACGAATCGTTGTTCAGCGAAAGAGCGATCGAGCGGACGAGACGCCAAGGCGCGTCCGAAAAGGGCAGTTTGGCGGTCGCATCGACTGCGGCTGAGAACTTGTCGTAGATCGATTTCACGCTTCCGACGGACCCGGGGCCGAAGCCGGCCTTGCCCAATTCGCCTTCGATCGTGCGGTGCGAGTTGTTGGCCTGCTCGCAGGCCTGCAGCAGCGGCGTGAGCAACTCGTCGGCCAGCTTGTCGTTGCGGAGCTCGGCGAGCTGCTTCGTATCTTCAGCCATCTGGTCGGCGGCGCGCGGCAGGTGGCCGAAGACGCCGGACGCGATGGAAACGACCTTCTCCGCGCCTTCGAATTCGCGTTGATCGTTGGACAGATCGAGAGCGAGTTGCCGAACGGTCCCGTACATCTCGCGCGCGGCGGGATCCTCGCGCTGGCGGTGAGTCTCGTAGGTTTGGACTGGCCGAACCAGCGACATCCAGAAGCGCAGCGCCTGATCAAGTTTTCGATACGCTATGTCCGGCTTCGGGTTCTTGCGAATCTCGTCGCAGGCCGTAACCACGGCTTCCCTACGTTTGGAGAGCTCGGAAGCCACGGTTTGACGGAACATCGACACGTAGACGTCGAGTCTGAAGACCGCAGCACCGTCACCGCCGGCGACGATTCTGGAGACGAACAGATCGAAGAGTGCCACGGCCTGGTCGCCGAAGCCGAGGGTCTCGATCACCGCTCTGGTCTGACGATCGAGCAATTTGGAAAGCGCCTCGCTGACCGCGTCGCGGTCAACGCGGCCCAAGGCGATTTCCTGCCGCACGTCGTTGATGGCGTCGCAAACGGCTCCTGGCGCGACGGCGGCCTGCGCCCCGATCAGCTCACAGAAATGTTCGAGCCGCAGCGGCGCCGCCGAGCCGTAATGAGCGATGACGTTCGATCTCGGAAGCGAATGCAGTCGTGTCAGGCTCTCCTTGATCTCGCCCAGCGGCCTTCCGCTGCGGATATCGGACACGATCTGTGTCGCCAGCTTCGGATCGACGTCGAGGAAGCCGCCGATTTCGGCTTCGATCCGGAGCCTCGGCGTCAGAAGCGTCTGCTGCGCGCGCATGAGGACGTCCGGCTCGTCAGCCTCATCCTCGACCGCGTCTTCGTACGCCTCCTTGACAGCCGCGGGCTTCGCGTCGAGCGGCAGCCCGAGGAGAACGAAGGGATTCTTGAGGAGATTGAAGTCGCCGCCCGCGATCGGCCTGGCGGGACTCTCCGACAGCACGCGCGCGCGATGGGAGCGATACAGTTCAGCGTTCTCAGGGGCCAGCCGAATGGCGTCATCGAAGTCGGCAAGGGCGCGCTCGCGGTCACCTTTCTTCGCCCACACCAGGGCTCTGAGCCCATGTGCATGGGCGTCTTTGGGACTTAGCCTCAGCGCGCGATCGAAGTCCTGCAGCGCCTCGTCATATCGACGCATGCGTGCCTTCAAAAGCCCTCGCTGCCGATGAGCCTTGGCGTCTCGGGGATTCCGAGAAATGGCATCATCGCACTCGACTATTTGGGCTTCGAGATCTACCTCGAGCTCTGCGCTTGTGCCGTCCGAAGACATGGAATCCGTGATGCAAAAAACTGGAAAGTTAACGTACTACTGCCCGAGCCAAATCGCGATTGAACCTTCTATGTAGCGCAACCGCAACGACCACGCTTGGGATCTTTGCTTATGGTTTTCCGACCCAGCCATTGGACTAGCGGGATTCTCACTCGAGTACGCTGCGGTAAGTTAGTACAGTTGCCGTGGTTTCGGAGCCCGCTCAGCGGCTTTTGTGGCGAACCGCCAAGCTTTCCTATCGCACACTTCCGCCGCGACACGGCCGATCTGGACGCACACCGGCTTCGGCGGTCTTGCCTCGTCAATTCGGTCACGCGGATTGCTGCCCCCTGCCGGGCATCAAGCCGCAAGATCGATGAAGTGTCCGCGCAACCAGGCCATCAGATACTGAACCAGGTCGGGAGTGCCTGAGGAGGCCCGGACGACGGTACGCAAGATGCGGCCGTAATCGGCCGTCCGCTCGCGGACAAGCTGCTCGAGCACGAAGCCGGTTGCTCTCTCGCGATATCGGAGGGCTCCAGGGTCATTCCAGACGTGCCGCAGGAATTCGAGCACAACGCGGATGTGAGACGCCGGCTCGGCTGGGGCGCCGCCGATCATCCGGGTAATCTGCCTAAAGAAATATCCGGGGCATTCGCCCGCCTCCGCATCAATTGAGGCCGCGCGAATCAACGCCCCGCCCGAGACGCAGATGTAGTTGTGACCGGCGCCGATGAGATGTGCGGTCCACTTAACGTAGGTGTCGAAATCGATCTTGTGCCGGTTGCTGGCAACCATGAATGCGGGCTGCAGCCAGGTGCTTCGGTCGAAGCCGAACCGCCTGGCGAACTCGCGTGTCGGTGCGTCGTCCGTGACGAGCAGCATATCCCTCTGCATGGCGACGATCAGGCTGTCGAAGATCTCCCATGGACCATCACGCAGGAATTCTCTGAGAACCCCGGGGATGTTTTCTGGCACGATCAGCGGGCAGACGACGGCGTTCGTTTTGGTCCATTCTATCGCGGCTTCGACGTCAGTCAGCCACTCCAGGACAACCTCAGGCACCACCTCCACGACCGCCATCCTGCCTTCGTCGTAGCGCGCGCTTTTCATGCCGGCTTGAACGGAATGGGCGATGCGCTCCCGTCGGGCGAGAAGCTGGTCCATCGTGCTCTGCGCGATGTGAATGGTGCCGCACGTCTCCGAGAGCGCACCAAGCGCGCCGAGCCGCCAGCACGTCCAATACGACAGCAAATCCAACACGCAACCGGCGGCGCGGTTCGAAACGATCGCTGCGATGGCCGCGCGCCGCTCGGCTTCCGATCCGAATGCCACCTTCAACTGAAGTCCTTGGGCCGCCAAGCCCTCGGCTGCTTCGATGGTGTCGCAGCCGACGCGGTCGGCGAAGATTGCGAGCGGCCACGGCCCGGTCTGGTAATTGTCCTGCTCTTGCGCGGCGAAGTCGCGCCTCGCCTTGAGCTGTTCCAGAAGAGGTGCGAGGCCCTCCGGCTTCGAGACGTCAACGGAAACCGAACGGAAGGCCGCGACGTCCGGAAAGCGGGCTTCGTGATTGGCGAATACGAAGTGGTACTTGGCGATGTACTTGTGTCGGATCTGCCTGATCGTGCCTTGCTTGCCGGTGGCGGGATTGGTGAAGCTGGCGTCGACTGACAACCCCGAGATCGTCCGGATTAGCGGATGATCAGGCTCCCAGGAATCCTCGTCGAGGCGACGGAGCGCTGCGTCCGGTTCGACGATGACGAGCTGCTTCTCGCCGTTTTCGTATTCGATGTCGACTGCTGCGTTTTCGCCGACGATCGTGGCATCCCAAGGTCCGTCGGAATTCGCGAGCTTCGAGCCCTCCCTCAGGACGAGTCCTTGGAAGCACAGCCAGGCTTGCGAGGTCTCCCTGTTCTCCAATAGGAGCCTGTAGGCGTAGGCGAGGGCGCGAGCTATCTGCCCGAAGTGACCCAGCAGCGAGGCGACCCGAAGCTTGTCGCTCAGCCGGTTGAACGCGAGTCGTTCAATGGGACGTTCGAGTTCCGGCAGCAGTTCGTCGATCTCGTTAGACCGTATCAGGATCTCGATCTTGAGGAGCCGCGCCGCCGCGCTGTCTGGACGGTCTGTGAGAAGGGCGTCCACAGCCCGCCTGGATTCCGGCATATCGCCAACGTTCCAGGAGTGGATTGCCGACAGCCAGAGGATTTCAGGATCCTTGCGGACTTCCGGGGATGCTCTCGCGATCTTCGCCCTGAACGCTTCGTCACGGCGGGCTTCGGCGAGGCATCCGAGGTAGAGATGAGTGGCGGGGTTAAGGGCCTGCAGATCGACGATCGGCTCGATCAGCCTGGCCGCCTCGGCCGGTAGGCCCTGATGACGCATTTCGTCCGCAACCAGGTAGCGTGACAGGTTATTGGCAAGCGTGAAATCGGCGCTACCCAATTCCTTCAGCCGTGCGTGCCGCTCGCTTTCGTCGACGCCGAGCCGGACGTCTCGCCGGAGCCGCAGGAGCTCGGCCGCGAGTCTACCCTCGGGAAGGTCGGCAAGGTTCGCAATTGCTAGATTTACGCGTTCGTAGTCGCCTGTCCGGAGCGCCAAGTCGCCAAGGATCCGCCATTTCAATTGCGCGACGTGATCTTGCTCCGTCGCATCGATGTCCTCGACGAGCTTGATGGCTTCCTTGTCATCCCGCCGCGCCACCATCTCGGCGGCGAGCAGCCTGTTCTCCAGATCTGGATCTCCGCGCAAAGTCGCGGCGGCATCGTCGAACCGGTTTTGCGCGGCTTGGGACAGAGCAAGCAGTCTCTTCAATTGCGGCTGATCGGCAAGCGACGGGAGTGCGCGAACGAGGAGGGATTCGCATTCGGCTTGCCTGCCCGTCAACCGGAGCAACAAGGCCGCATTGTTGACGAAGGCGAGCAAGTCGTGTCGGTCGGCGAAGTCGTTGCTGAGGCAGCTTTCGGCCATTGCCGTCATTTCATCGGCCGCGCTCGCAAGTTCCGCCGGATTTACGGCTCCCGGTCTTCCGAGAAAGGCCTCCGGTCCCAACGCTAGTTCGAGAACAGCGACCGCGGCCGCGAGCTTGAGTTCCATAACGTCGGTGTGGTTTCTCGCCAGCTCCAGCGTCTTCTCGGCCCAGCCCGGCACGTTGCGCTTGCGCAAGAACTCGGCGAGGCCGACGTCGGCGTGCACCGATCCGGTCAGGTCAGACGGAATCAAGGTTTCAGGATCGCCCTCCCACGAAGAGCGCGCCGCCGCCTGCAGCAAATACGACACGGCCTGATCGGAGCGCGGCGTCGAGCTCAGCGCGACTTGGGCGAGCTCCATCGCTTCCGCGTATCTGCCCTGGATAGTCCTGGCCAGGGCCAAGTTGGCGATGGCGTTGCAGTCCGTCGGCCGGATAGTATAAGCCGTCTCGAAATGTCCGGCGGCTTCGTCCAGTCTCCCCAGCCTGATGTCAACAGCGCCGAGATTGGTCTCGATCCGGAATCTGGCCCACGGCTTGGCCGATAGGTCTTCCTGAGATTGGAGTTCGAGAAGCCCGTCTCGCGAGACCCCAAATGACTTTCCTTTCCGGAACAAGTCTCGCCACAGATCGATCTTGGCGTGCAAAACGGGGTCTTCGGTGCTGTCCGCCGGTGGTTTCACGTCGGCGGGCACGACGGCATGGTTCGATAGCTGAACACGCGCCAAGATTTCGGCGATCGCCGATATGCTGTCCGAATCCAGCCTTACCGACTGAGTTGCGGTCGACGCGACAGCGGCGGGAAAGAAGAAGGCGAGCGCGGTCGGATGCTGGCAGATCTTAAGCTCGAGATCGGACCAGGAATAGAGGATGACCTTCAGGTCGTGTCCTTCGGCTCTGAGCTCGCTTTCGACTTCCAGAGCCGCGTCAGTCGCCTTCGTGTCGCTGGGGCACGTCGTGGCAAATATGATTTCCTTGAGCCTGGCCTGGATCGCGAGCGCTTCCCTACAGTCTTTGAGGATGGCGGCCTTCTTTAGCGGGACCTCGTACCGGCGGCACTGTATGCCGACGAAATGGTCGTGAACCCCGTTGCGGCGGCCGAGGATGTCGATCCCGCGCTGCTTTTGACCGTGGCGTCCGTACTCCTGAGCGTGCGGATCCCGCAGTTCGGCTTGAAACAAAACCACGCAACCGCGCTGGAAGTCCTGCCAGTTCTTCGGCTTCGGAATCTCCTGTGCTGCCGTGACGCTGAACAAAGGTCCGGGACGCAGGACGGTCAGATCGTCAGCTTCGGCCGGGTCTTGGCGCTCGGGCATGGCGACTCAATATCCAGAGCTACGAGGCCGTGGTCTCAATGGCCGGCGGCGACTGCATCGGCAGTCAAAGAATTCAGGACTTCTCCAACGCCAGCGCGTCTTCGACGGCCCTTTCGATGAACTGCCAGGCCTTCTGCTCCCTTGCAGCCGCCGCACGCTTAACCTTTTTGATGAGCGCGGGCTTCATGTAGGTCAACATGGCTTTGCGTCCGTCGCGCCTCTTCGACTCCGTGGGCTTTTTTGGGCTTTTCGCTTCCTCGGCCATGGTCGTCTGCATCCTTCTGGACGTTCCAGGGGATACTAGCAGGGCCCCTTCGCGAAGCTAAGAGGCTGGCCCCGCAAACCTGTTGATGACAAGTCGCCTCCAAGCAGATATCGATCAGATATCTACTAGATATCTTTTTTTGTTGACTTTTGCGGCTCATTGTGATTTGATCCGCCAGCCCAGAAGTCAATCCGCGACATAGGAGAATTTGACGCCCCCCGGTCGACGCCGCGCGCTTCCGTATGCGCAGCGATCGTGTTTGCCATTTCTCGACTACATCAGCGAGGGTAGATGAAGAAGCGCAGCGATCTGTTCATCGGTTACAAGGCCAGCAGGGCGATTCCCATTCGCGACAATCTGACCCGCGATTTTTTAATCCAGTCGACCCTCGACGGCGACGTGCACCGCATCGAGTATCAGAACAAAGTGATTATCGACGAGCGCATCGTGGCCGCGGACGGCATTATCGTGGAGCGCTTCGACGGGCGCTACGCCGTTGATATTGTCGACGCGCGTCCCTCCCACGATCCAGCGGCTGAAGCACTGACGCAGCTCGCCTTCGCGCGCCGATGCCACGGGATCATCGAGCTCCGCGCCGCCGACGTGCGCGGCGAGCCGCGTTGCTCAGCGGCGCGCGAGGTCTGGAGTCATCGTGGGGTCCGCGTTCATGCGGACGACCGCGCAGGAGTCCTTGAGACGTTGGAGAGCGAAGGTCCGGTCGGGCTCGCCCAGCTCGCCGAGTCGGTCGCCATGCGCGGCGAAGCGCGAGCGGTCATCTACGCGCTGGCATGCGACGGCGCGGTGGAGCTTGACCTCAGCGGCGGGCTCGCGGACGAGATGATCGTGCGGTCGGGGTATTTTGGGCGTGCCGCCCACCTGCACGCGTACAGCGCCTAAACCTCCTCCATCATCACCAACCTCGGCCACCGCGCGACGACGCATCGCGCGGTGGATTCGTTTTGCCGCGCGAGGTCATTTGCCTTGGCGTTCGCAATTAACGCGGGCCGAGCACCGTGAACGGCGAAGACGCTCGATTCCTACCACGCGCGTACGGCGGCTTCGACCGCGAACCACGTCAGGAGCAGAATGACGAAGCATCAAGAAGTCGGTGTGGGCACTCCCGACCCGAAGGCGGGCGTAGTCGGCTCGTCCGAAAAGCGCGGCTTTGCCGCTCTCCGGCGGGCAGCCGTGGAACATGACCTGGACGACGACGAAGAGGACACCGCGACAATGGACGCCGGTAACGCTGCTGGCTCTCTGAGCCGTAGTGAGATCGGAAACAAGATTGTCGCCGCAGCCTTGCGCCGCGCCACAACGGCGGCCGACAGACGGCGCATCCTGCGTGACCCCCGCCCCGCCGTAGTCGTCATCACCGTCGCGTCATCGGCCTGGATCGAGACCGTCGAACGCTACCTCAATGGTATCAAGCGCGACTGGTACGTGGTGGCCCGCACCGGGACCGACCGCCGCCATACGACGAACGTGGGCAACGAGGGCGTCGCGAAAGCACTCTTGTGGGGCCGCTCCGTCATCGGCGTTGCGACCGACCCGGAGCGGCAGCTCCCCCGCACGCTGACAGCCGCGGCGGATGTCCAGATCGAGCTGGGCGATCTGGACACCGGCAGCGTCGGCACGGCGATGCGCTCGCGCTTCCCGGGGGCTGCCGTCGCGGTCCCGCCGGATGCTTTGACCGCACTGCAGCTCGACGATGTGGTCGCGGCGATGCGCCCGGGCGTCTCCCCCGAGGAGGCTATCGAACTGATGCGCCGGGCGTCGCGGCGGCGGTCCGCGGGCAACGACGTATCGACGGCGCCGAATCTCGACACCGCCATCGAATTCGGTGCCGCGCGCGAGTTCGGACTCGCGCTGGCACAGGATATTCGGGATTTCAAGGAAGGCCGCCAGTCCTGGGCCGACTCGATGAAGGGTGCACTTTTTTTCGGAAAACCAGGAACCGGGAAATCCGTGCTGTGCGCCAGCATCGCCGCCGCGGCCGGCGTGCCTTTGCTGCGGTTTTCGGTCGCCTCGGTGTTCGAAAAGAATTCGCATTTAGGCACGGTCATCGAAGCCTTCAAAAATCTGATGAATCAGGCAGCTTCGATCGGTAGCTGCTGCATCGTCGTACTCGAGGAGATTGAGTTCATTCCGCGCCGCGACCGCCTCGACGACCGCGGCGGGAAATCCTTTTGGCTCCCTATCATAGACCTGGTCATGTTGCTGACAGATGCCGGGATCGCCGCCAACGAGCCGAACGGCGGAGCCGGGCGCCCCGTTGGAATCTTCATCCTGGGTTGCACAAATCATCTCGACATGGTCGAGCCCGCCCTGCTGCGGCCGAACCGGCTTGAAGTGGCGGTCGAGGTGACGCCGCCGGACGCTGCCGGCGTCGCGAACGTTCTGCGTTTCCACCTCGGTGGCGCACTCGCCGGCGAAGACGTTTCGGCAGTGGCGCGGTCGCTCGAAGGAGCGACGGCTGCACAGTGTATGGCCGTCGTGCGCGCGGCCAAGCGTGCCGCCCGCCACGCGGGCCGTCCGATGGTGCTGGCCGATCTGGCCGAAGCGGCGCACGGCGACGATGTTAGCTCGCCGCAAGTCGTCTGGCGCAGCGCCGTCCATGAGGCGGCACATGCCGTCGCCACCATCGTGACCGGCGAAGGCGGCCTGGTCTACGTGTTCATCCAGAACCACGGTGGTTACACCAAGGTCAAGGGAGATCAGGACGACCTCCCGACCTTGGCGGCCATCGAACGCACCGCGGTCTGCCTTCTTGCGGCGGGCGCCGCCGAGGCATCGATCGTCGGGTCACTTTCTACGGGGTGGTCCGGGACCGACCGATCGGACCTCGGCCGGGTGGCGCTCCTGCTGTCCCACGTCCACGCAAGCAGCGGATTGGTGGGAAACCTGTTCGTGCGCGCGAATATGGGTGAGGCACTCGAGGCCGCGCGCGCCGATCCCGAGCTCCGCCGCGCTGTCGAGGATCACGTACGCCGACTCTACGCACGCGCGGTCGCCCTCGTCGGCAGGCACCGCAATCGCATCGTGGCGGTCGCCGAGTCGCTCTTCGATAAACGACATCTCGACGCCGCCGAGGTGGTGACGATCCTGTCCGACATCCCCGAGAATTGGACCGAGGTCCCGGAGGATCGCCGATGATCCTGACGGTCGAAGTGCGTCTCGGAGAAAGCCCAGAGGGGGGCCCGGTGGTCGCGTTCGTTCGGATATTCGGCCCGGACCAGCCCGGCCTGCGATCCTACTATGGCGTAGGAGCGGTCGAGCGGAACGACGCTTGCGGTGACGGCGCGGATCGGAGCTCTGGTTGCGTCTTCAGGCACGACCATCGGCATGGTCTCTGGGCTCTCCTCGAACGCGCCTGCGCCGAGCTCAAGAAGGCCGAGTTCGTCCGGTACTGACTCCGCCCCGACCGTCTTTGATCCCCGAAGATTCACCACGCAGGAGAAAGCATGACGAGCAACACGAATCCTTCGTTCCACCACGCCTCCACCGCGATCGTGCACCGCCCCTTTGGAGGGATCGGCTCCTATCGTCGTGTCTCGGATCCCGCGACCCGGACGGTGGTGCACGCGTTTCCGATGGCGGAGCTGTCGCGCGTCGCGGCGGCCGGACTGCTGTGCACGGCTGGGGCGTACGTCATGACCGACGACAGGGTCGCATACATCGGGGAATCGCGGCGCCCGTCGCGGCGCCTGGCCGAGCACGCGGCCGACCCGGCGAAGTGCTTCGCCAGGGACGCCTACGTGATCGGCGGCTGCGAGGGCGCCGCATTCGACAAATTGCTCACCGTCGACCTCCAGTATCGATTCACGAAGCTCGCCACCGCGGTAGGCGCAGTGTCGGTCTGGAAGGGCGCCAATCCCCCAGCGCCCGACACGACCGACGTCGAACGGGCGACGCACGATCGCATCGCCCGCGATGCCTTGAGATTGCTGCACGATGCCGGCTGCCGCCTCTTTCACACGGCGGACCCGAGCGCCGTGTCGACGGAAGCGCCGCCGAGCGACGGTGTCGTGGACTCGGTTGACCCTGTCACTTCGGATGCCGGCACCGCGACGGTGCCTGACGGGGGCAGTCAGGAATTCGAGCTGCAGTACGGCGGCCTCTGGGCCCGCGGCCGCTGGGATGGCGGCCAGTTCATCGTGAGCGCCGGCTCGGAGGTCCGTTCGGCCACGAACGAGAGCGTCGACGAGCAGACGAGACTGCGCCGCCACGACCTGTTCGCCGCCGGCGTGCTGTCGAAGATCACGGGTGTCGGCGACCGGCGGCGCCTCACCGATCCCTATGCCTTCGCCACGGCCTCGATCGCGGCGAAGGTCCTCGCCGGCGCGCACACCGCTGGGCGCTGGGTGCCCCGCACAGCCCAGCCGCGCTCGCCGGCCTAGGCCACGCACCGGCGGCGCCCGGCGCCGCCGGGCGCCAGCGCCAGCCTTTGCGGGGCGAGCACCAATTCGGAAAATACGGAACTAACGGAACTCGATTTCAAGGATTCGAATTTCAGCAGACGAGTCCTTGAAATCGAATCCTTGAAACGAATGAGGACCATCCGCCGGGGCCTTGGTTCGCTTTTTCGGGAATTGATTTTCCAAGGAAACTCGGTTTGAAGGATTCGGATTTTCTGCAACGAATCCTTGAAATCGAATCCTTGAAACTCCGACCCTGCGGGCCCCCGCGGCGGGGGCGGCCGCGGCCGGCCGGGGCCGGCGGCGGTGGGGCCTCGCCCGCGGGCGGCCCGCGGGGTCGGGAGCCCGGCTCGGAGGCGCCGGCTGGCGCCGGCCCGCCCGGGCCCGCGCGCCGCCGGCCCCGCCGCGGCGGCTCGCGCCGCCGTCGACCAAATCGAATGCTTGAAAACCGGAAAGGAGCACCGCAATGGCACCGAAGCCCCGCCGCATCGCCGCCCGCCCCGACCCTGAGGATTGGATGGAGGATGAGCTGCTCACCCTGCCGGAAGCCGCCGCGCTCTTCTGGCCGGAGGGGAAGCCGGTCTCCGCGTCTTCGCTTCGCCGCTGCTACCGCGCCGGAACCCTGGAGGTGGTTCTTATCGCTCGTAAGTTGCTGACCACCAAGCGCGCAATCTATGCGATGATCGAGGCGAGCCGTCGCAAGGCGAGCGCCTGACCCAATGATGGCAAGTATTGTGAAGTAGATCCAACGGCTTGGGAAAAAGCCGGCCCGAAAAGATTTTCGTTTACAGACGGCGCCGGCTCGGGAATCGATCTGCTTCGCCTCGGCTGCGCCGGGGCGGACGACCGGAAGGGACCCCTGCGGATGAGCCGCCGGGATCACCCTTGTCCGGAAAAGCGACGGCCCCACCGGTCTCCCGGCAGGGCCGCAACTGGGACGCGCGCACGGTCATCGCCGTGGAACAGCAGCCGCACGCGCATCCGGAAAGGAACGTATACCATGTCTATCATCGGAAGTGAACGGCGTCCCACCGGGACGCCGATCGACAAACCGTGGCCGGACGCGCGGATCCGCTTCGTGCGCACCGCCGCGCCGACCGCGGTCGACGGGCTCGACCTCACGGTCGGGGAAGCCCTCGCGCTGGCGCCCGAGACCTTCCAGCGCGCCTTCGGGGTCGCCAGCCTGCACGACATGCCGGTGGTGTACCCCGGCGTCCACCTCGATCGCCGGCCGAAGGGCGGCGCCCCGTGCGTCCGCTTCCGGCCGGCGCCGAAGAACCCCGGCCCCAAGGACCGCAAGGAGGACAGCTTCGAGTTGCTGATCCAGGCGCCGCAGCGGGCGGAGCCGGAGGCCGGCGGCGAGGTCGCCGTCTCCCCCGGTCGTGTCACGCTGCGTGCCAAGACCGTGGACGAGGCGCGCCTCGAGGCGCTGGTGTACCTGGCGCGCGCGGCCGGCCGCCGCATCCGCGCCACCACCTGGTCGGTCGAGCGCATCCAGTCGCTGCTCTGCGCCGACGTCCTCGACGCCTATGAGGAGGTCTTCCTCGCCGACCCCTCCGACGAGGAGAAGGCCAGGCGCAAGCATCTGACGCGGGCGAACTACCGCGCCGGCGTCCGCGCCTTCAAGAAGGCGTTCGCGGAACTGGAGATCGGCGACGTCGGCGACTGGATCGCCGACGCCTACGACGTCCGCGGCGCCCAGTACAGCCCGATGTCCCGGCACGGGCATCTCCACGCCGGCCGGCGCGGTCTGAAGGAGGGCCTGAAGCTGCTCGGCGTGCCGCCCAGCTACCACCTGCATTTCCGGATTCCGAGCCCGGGCATGCTGCCGAAGGTCGCCTGGACGCCCGCCCAGCTCGACGCCATCCAGGCGGCCGCCGCCCTCGCCGAGGACCGCGAGGCCTGGTTCCGGGGCATCCCGTTCCTGGCCATGACGGTGAGCCGCCACGGCCGGTTGACGCTCACCAGGTGGGTCCCGCCCGAGTACGACCCGATGGATGGTTCGTACCTGCCGGAGCACGACAGGCCCTGGATCGAGGTGCTGGACGATGCGGTGTACTACCACCGCGACGGCGAGAGCCGCGTCGACAGCACCAAGCGGCGCGGCGGCAACCGCATCCCGGTCGAGCTCGAGGCGCAGGTGCGGGAGTGGTATGCGGCCGACATGGCCATCGGCTGCGAGTGGGTGTTCCACAAGCCCGACGGCACGCGCTACCGGGGCCGCTATCTCGACCAGGAGACCTTCCGCCGGATCGTCGAGGACGCCGGGATCGGCGTCAGGCGCGTCCCTCACCACCTCAAGGATCTGGCCGTCCAGATCAGCGACGAGGCCGGCATGCCCCGCGAGGTGCTGGCGGCGCACGCCGACACCTCGGTCCAGACCCTCGAGCGCAAGTACGGGGAGCCGAAGCGCACCGCGCTTCTCGACCGCGCGGCCGAGGAGCTGACACAGGCGGCCTGGCGCGAGCGCGCCGCCCGCAAGGCCGAGCTCGCCGACCGCTTCGGGCACGGCCGGGCCCGCTTGGCGGGGCCGACGCCGGCCCGCATCGCCGGCCGCCGCACCGCCGGCTAGGCGGCGGCACCCGTTCGAGACCGAAGGCCCGCGGCGTCCTGCGCCGCGGGCCTTTTCGATTCCGTCGGCGCGGTGCGGGGCCCCCGGCCTGCCGTGGCCGTCGGCACCGGCGCCCGCCGGGGCCGCCTCCGTCGCCGCGCCGTCGCCGCGGTCACGTTCCGTTCGCCCGCGCGGCCCGGATGCCGCGGAAATCGGGGCCTGCCGGAATGTACGGCATTTCTTTAGGGTCACACGAAAATCCGAAGTTTCAGGAATTTTGGGGGGTGCCCGCGATCTTCCGAGGCGCTTCGGGAACGTTCGAATGCCCTCCTTTCGCTCTTTTGGTCGCCGCTTCGTCGCCGCTCGCTCGACCTCGTCTGCCGGCCCGGGCGATGCCTCGCCGGGAGGCGCGGGGCCGGTCCCGCGCCGGTGCTCGGGGGCGGCGCTGGCCGCTTGCCAGGCCCGAACCAGCCCAACTAACTTTCACCCCTACCTTCCGTCCGGGCGCGGCCTTGTCCCTTTTTATCGGCGGTCCTGGCTCGGGCTCATGCCGGTGAAGTTGGTCTTGGTGGCCGGCTTATGAGCCGGTCGCGGTGCCGACAAACGCTTCCCGAAGGCGGGAGACGCGGTCTTACTTGATCGGTTGGACCGGCGGGCTGTCGACACCGGCCAACTATTTTGGTCATCAGACGCCTCTTCCCACAGAAAAAGCGCTTGGCCGGCCGGCTACCCCCTTTGCGCCAGTCTCAAGCATTAGCGACAGAATCCAGCGTATTCGAAGTTTTCGAGGTCATTCAACACTGATCGATACAATTCAGCTCAAGTGAAAGTGCGCTAGGATCCGACCTTTAGGGGGCGCGTTCTACTAGCAGGGCAGCCGTGAATACTCTGGCGCCGATTCGTCGGCGCCGTTTATTTGAACCTATTTGGGCGCCGAAAGTAGTCGCCTTCCGAACGTCCCCAACACTGGTCAGAAAGGCCCGGGAAACGCGCCCGCAGCGTCCGTGGGGCGTCAGTTCCCGCTGACCTCCGCACGGGTTCCAAGGGCTCCGGAAAGAACCTGGGGCGGGGCCCGGGCCACCCGTCTTGTCCGGCCCCGACTTCTTTTCGAATCCTACGCCGATACGGCGTCGTCGACCGGCGCTGCCCGCGTCGGCGCCGACCCCGCGGCCCGGTCAGCGCGGCGATCTCTTCTTTATCTCCTGCGGCGTTACGTCGGGCTCGCCGTAGTCCTAACCTTCCGTCCTCGGAGCGTGACCCTGGATGGCGTCGAGCACCTGCCGAAGCATCTTCGCCCTCCGACCTTCGGTTTTGAACCTGTGGCGCCATCCGTGGTTCGGGTCAACATCCGAATCCTTGATCTCCAGCTTGGTTCTCCCCCGATCCGCCAGCTTGTTGCCGACCGAGGTGTACGTCGGATTCTTGCGGTCCGCCGGTGGTGAACCCCACGACGAAGGATTCGCTTTTCCAGGCCGACGGATCTCGGGGGCGGAGCCGCCTCGCCATTTCCTTGCGGCGGCGCCTGCGCGAGCCGCGCGGAAGAGGACCACGCCGCCGCGCCGGTCCGGCCGCGTCGCGGACGAGCGCCCTCACCGCGGCGCCGCAAGCGGAAGTTGTGGATAGGCGCATTCGCTCCCCCGAGCGGCGGCAGGCGGGGCTACTCTGCGCGCGAGGTGATTCCCATGCCGCAATTGCCCATCCGAGATTTCAAGTTGCATCCCCGCATGGCTCACTGGTTCAATCCGGTGCTGCTGTTCAAGCTGCTCATCAACGTCGTGATCTCCTCGATCTTCGGATCGTATGCGGACAGGCGGCTGCTCATCGCCGCGCTCGATACGACCGACACCGCCAAGCTCATGCAGCGCGCGCGGGCGACGCGAGACATGCTGCGCCCCGGCCCGGACGGAGCCCTCTGGCTCGATTTCGTCGCCGATCTCGGAGACGGCTTCGACAGCACCTACGCGGTCGCCACGCTCCTTGCACGCAAGCAGCTGGAGGTCGGCGGCAGGCGGCTTCCGCGCGGTCAAGCCCTGATCATGGGCGGCGACGAGGTCTATCCGAAAGCGACCGCCGAAGCCTACCGCAACCAGCTGTACTGGCCGTATGCCTGGGCGTCGCCCGATCCGCGCCCCGGGGAAGCGGCGGGCGTCCCGCTCTTCGCCTTGCCCGGAAACCACGATTGGTACGACGGTCTGACGCTCTTCCTCGCCTGGTTCTGTCGGGCCAAGCCGGTCCCTTTCGGAAGCTGGCGCACCGTCCAGCGGCGCAGCTATTTCGCCAACCAGATCACCGATACCTGGTGGATCTGGGCCATCGACATCCAGCTTGCCGACGACATGGACCAGCCTCAGGCCGACTACTTCAGGACGATGGCCGAGAACATGCCGGAGAATTCGAAGATCCTCCTCTGCAGCGCCGAACCCGGCTGGCTGTACGTGGAGGCATCCTCGGAATCCAAGTCCTGGGAGATCGTCGAATATGCGATCGAGATCGCCGAGAACGCCGGCCGAGGGCACACGGTGCCGGTCGTCATTTCCGGCGACACGCACCACTACAACCGGTACGTCGGCCCCGACGATCAGCAGTACATCACCTCCGGCGGCGGTGGTGCCTTCCTGCATCCGACCCACCAGCTGGAGGACCGCATCGACCTGCGACGCCGCGGCGTCGATCAGACGCTGAGGCTGGCGCGCGTGTCGGACACCGGGACGGGACCCGCGGTCTATCCGAGCTTCGAGACGAGCAAATCGCTGGTGTGGCGCAACCTCTATTTCGCGCTGACGAACTGGGACTTCTCCGTCCTGATGGGCGCCGTGTACTTCGCGTTCGGAATCGCAATCTCGCTGCGCCCGCATCTCGACATGTACCTTGCCGTGGCCGCCGTCCTCGCGGCCTCCCTCATGGGCTACGCGATCAAGCAGGAGAAATCGAAGAGGACCGCGGTCGTCCTGACGAGCGCGCTTCACGCGCTCGCACACGCCGCCGTCGTGATCGGCGCCGCCACGTACTTCGCGGCGCTGAACGCGGTCCATTTCGCGTTCGAGGGGCCGTACGCCACGCACCTGTGGCTGCTCGCGCTGCTGGCCGAGATGTTTCCGATCGGATTCGCGATAGGCGCCAGCCTATTCGGATGGAACATGATGCTGACCTGCCGCTATCTGCAGATGAACCGAAACGATGCGTTCAGCGCCTTGCGGATCGGCGCCTACAACAATTTCGTCAGGATGCGGATCACCGAAACGGACATCGAGTTCTTCGTCGTCGGGCTGGATGCCGTTCCCTCGCGGGAGAATTGGCAGGCGAACCCGAAGCACGGACCGCATACGGAGGACGAGCCACGCTTCATCCCCAAGACGCCGCTCGAACCTCATCTGATCGAAAGCTTCTCGCTGAGCAAGCCCGGCACGGTTCTCGAAGAAATGGAGTCGGCCAGGACGATCGCGGAAGCGGCTCGCCCGAGTGAACGCTGAAGATCGCGCCCGCCGCGCTCAACCGAGATTGATCTTCCAGAACTCCAGAACTTTCGCGACTTCCTCCCTCGGGTAGTTGATGTAGGAGGCATCCGCGAGGTCGGCTCGGATCGCCGCCTTCCTCTTCGCGATCTTGCGCTCGATCCTGGGCGTGAAAGGCGCGGTGCCGGGAGGCAGGATGACCGCTCCGGATCCGTCCGGCCATTCCTTCGGATAGTCCGACGGTATCCAGCCGGAACGCACTTGGTCCGCCTGCGCAGCGACGGATTCGAGTTCGCACGCCCAGCCGTACAGGTGGAAGGCGCACACTCGTAGCATCGCTTTGATTTCCGGCAACGTGTCGGTGAACCCTTTGAGCGACGTCGGAAGCCAGACCATGTTGGCGACGCATGAGAAATAGCGCCGATCGCGGACGACGCCGGTGTGCTCGGCGAAGTTCGGATCGTCGTAGCCCCAGATGTGGCAGACGGACCAGTTCTTTGGCCGCGGCGGTTGAACGTCGAGCGCGGCGAAAAGAGCGTATGCCGCGGCCACGTTGCCTTCGAACTTCTCCGACGTAATCCCCGTCGCCTTCCGCGTGTTGGTGTAGCGCCGCGACCATCTCGCGTCGAAGAGCGGCTGACCGCGTGCCGCGTGCGGCGCCCAGACCGGCAACGCGCGGAACGTGTCGGGGTGGACCCATCGGGCGGTCCGCGCAATCAGCTCGGCGACGGCGGGAATGTCCGACCTTAGGATCTCGTTGCCATCGGGCACATGAAACCCCTTCTCCTTCGGCTTCTTCAGAGTGCACTCCCGTCGCTTTTCCGTACCGCGCGGACACACCAATCGAGGGCGCTCCGCAAGGATTCAAACAGACCCGAAACGTCCTCAATCACCCTGACATTCGAGTCGAGGTTCGCGGCGCAGCGTGGCACAACTCGATGGAGAGTGCTCCACTGTAGTGCTCCACCGAAGAAATCCGGCGCGCGTGCAAGGCATTGATTTCGAAGGATTATTCGTCACGTAATTTGACGTGGCGGAGAGGGAGGGATTCGAACCCCCGATAGGCTTGCACCTATGCCGCATTTCGAGTGCGGTGCATTCAACCACTCTGCCACCTCTCCTGAAGGTGCCGATAAGAGGTAGGAACCCCCTGTGGTCGGGGCGTGTAATAGGCGAGGATGGCCGGCCAGACAAGGCGCGAAAGGCGAAAATCCGCCGCCTGTTTCATCTCTTGGCCTGGAGCTCCGCTCCGGTGAATCGGAACGGAGCTTTAGATTTTAGTTTTGACGCGTTTTCTTGACGCCAACTGGTGTCACTTCGCTCGAAAACGCTGCTGCATTCCGAAAGGAACCGCCGTGGAGCATCTGACCGTCCCCGCCAATGGCGCCAATTTCCACCTGGTCCGCGCCGGGCGGGGCCAACCGCTGCTTTTGCTGCACGGTTGGCCGGAATTCTGGCTGACCTGGGAGCCGGTGATGATGCGGCTTTCGGACCGCTTCATGCTGATCGCGCCCGATTTGCGCGGCTTCGGTGACAGCGACAAGCCTGACGGCCCTTACGGGCCGGATGGCCACGCGGCGGACATGCTGGCGCTGATGGACCGGCTCGGCATCGAGCGATTCGGCGTCGTGGGTCATGACGTCGGTGGCGCCGTGATGCAGCCCCTGGCCCGGCGGGCACCGACGCGGCTCGCCGGGCTGCTCTTCTTCGATTTCGTCTATCCCGGCATCGGGCCGCGCATGGTGGCGCCCGACCGGCTCAACCACATCTGGTACCAGTCCTTTCACCAGATGGAGATGGCAGCCAGCCTCGTCGGCGCCAGCCGCGAGACCTGCCGGCTCTACATCGGCCACTTCCTGAAAGGCTGGGCGCACCGGAAGAGTGCTTTCGACGACGTGCTCGACGCCTTCGCCGACAACTTCCTCAAGGACGGCAATCTCGCCGGCGGCTTTGCGCATTATCGCGCCTCGCATGCCGGGCGCGTCGCGATGATGAAGGGTGAGGCGCCGCGCCTGCCGCCGATCAATGTGCCGACCTGCGTGCGCTGGGCCGAGCACGACCCGCTGTTTCCCTATGCCTGGACCGATCGGCTCGGGGAAACCTTCAGCGAGCTCGATCTGGCGATGTTTCCGGACGTGGGGCACTTCCCACATCGGGAAGATCCGGAGCGCGCGGCTGCGGAGATCGCGGCGTTCTTTCAGCGCATCGGCTGGAGCTGAATCAAGGGGAGCTCGTGCGATGATGGAGGTGCACTCCCTCTCCCGCTTGCGGAAGAGGGTCGGGGAGAGGGTGTTTCCGCAATGGGATTGTTGGATTGCTGAGGACGTCCCGACGCGGCGAGAACCCTCACCCGCCGCGCTCTGCGAGCGCGTCGGCCTCTCCCGCTTGCGGGAGAAGCGGGGGCAAGCCCGAGCTACGTCTGATCGCATATACTTCCAAAAACGGGGTGGGACCGCCAGACGCGGTAAACACTGGCGGTCCCGATGCCGCTCATTGAAATACTGGCCAGGAAGGGCGGCTTCGCCGGCCGAGTGAAGCGACGGTTCGACGGTAGCGCGCAGCCGGCATGGCGCAACGCAATCCGCCCCTTAACCTTGCCAGTCAAGGTTACTCCTTGTTGTCCTTGCCCTTTTTCTTCCCGTTCTCCGTGGAATCACGGTCTTTGCCGTTGCCGTTGTCCTTGCGGCGGTTGGTGAAGCGCGCATTGCCGAGCCCGGTGCCGATGGTGAGGACGCCCCAGCGGTCGACATCCTGCATGAACGGTACTTCCGAAAGGCCCTGAACCACGCCGTCATTGTGCATCAGGATCGCGGTGTCGTGCTCGCCGATCTGCGGGATGGCTTCGGTGAGGCTCGCCGGCAGGTTGAACTTGCTGCTCTCCCAATTGCCCGGGAGATTCTGCGCGCCCTTCTCGATGGAGCCGTCCGCGTTGATCACTCCGGGACAGGCGATGCCGATGAACGGCGCGAGCTTGAAGCCTTCGGCTTCGGCATCCTCGATGAGGCCTTCGAGCATCTTGACGAGCCGCTTCACCGCGGCCTCGCGGCTCGGCTCATCATCGGCATGGCGCCACAGATCGGATTTGAAGACGACGGCCTTGGACAGATCGGGCGCCTTCTTCCAGCGCGTCTCAACGATCCCGCAGCGGATGTTGGTGCCGCCGATATCGACCGCGAGGATGCTGTCATAGGCCTCGAAAATCCAGGACGGCGCAAGGTGCAGGGCTCCAATCAAGCCGGCGTCGTCAGGATCGAAGCGGATCGGCACCAGATCGACCTTGAAGCCTTCCGACTTGAGGATGATCTCGGCCCGGGCAATGGCGATTTCGCCGAGCCGGCTCGCACGAAAGCCGCCGCCGACCACGATGCACTCGGTCTTGGCCCAGGCCTTGGTCTTGAGGAACCGCCGCGTCACGTAGGCGAGCTCCTGCGCGAAATCCTCGATCGCGCTGTGCACGACGGCCGTGGCCTCGGTATCGTCGCCGACCAGAACGGCATCGAGGACCTTCTTGCTGATCTTGTCGGACGGTTCGTCGCCGAAGGGATCCTCGCCGCTCTTGCGAAGCGGTTTGCGCCACTCTTCGAGGATCTCGCGAAATGCGCCCTTGCTGGCGCGATCGCCCAGAAAGCCCTCGTCGTCCTTGATCTCGATGTTGAAGCTGTCGACGTCGACCGACGGCAGGCGGCTCGCCCCGTGCTGGGCGATGCCCGTCGTCTTGACCAGCTCGTCTGTTGCCATGATAGCCCTTGCCCGCGTGTTCGATTTGCGAGGACACAACGGGGAGGGAACTCGTTGGTTGCAAGCCGGCCGCAGATTCAGCCCAAGCACCGCAACGGGCCCAAAATCCTTCAAATCCTGGCCGTTTTCGGCGGTTTTCCTTGACTTGCGGCGTCCGGCGGCTATAAGTCCCACAACCGGCGCGGGGCGTTTCTCGCGCCGCTCGTTTTTGCGTGGGTTTTCAATGGGATAAGTCCCGCCCGCACAAAACTCGCATAAACCCGTAGCGACTGACAAAAAGCCGGCCCCGACGCTTCTCGTCGCGAGGCCGGGATTGAACACGAAGGAAAAAACGATGTTCGCAGTCATCAAAACCGGCGGCAAGCAATACCGCGTCGTGCCGGATGATGTTCTCGAAGTAGGCAAGATCGAAGGCGAAGTCGGCTCGATCGTGCAGCTGAATGACGTTCTGGTGGTCGGCGGCGACACGCCGGTCCTGGGCGTCCCGACGGTCGCAGGCGCGTCCGTTGCGGTCGAGGTGCTCGACCACAAGCGCGGACCGAAGGTCATCGCGTTCAAGAAGCGCCGCCGCAAGAACTCGCGCCGCAAGCGCGGCTACCGCGACGAGATCACGGTGCTGCGCGTCAGCGAGATCCTGACGGACGGCGCCAAGCCCACCAAGGGCCCGCGTCCGAAGAAGGAGAAGGTGGCCAAGGAGTCCGCACAGGAAGCCGCCGAATAAAAGATTTGATCACGCCAATTCACGAATTGATGCGTGAGAAATCGTGAAATGATTCCGTCAAGGAATTGATCTAGACATACGTAGGATTTCGGAGACGAGCCATGGCTCACAAAAAAGCAGGCGGTTCATCGCGTAACGGACGCGATTCGAAGGGCAAGCGCCTCGGCATCAAGGCGTTCGGCGGGGAGATCGTCACCCCCGGCAACATCATTGCGCGTCAGCGCGGCACCACCTGGCACCCCGGCCTTAATGTCGGCATGGGCACGGACCACACTTTGTTCGCCAAGGTCGAGGGTCGTGTTGCGTTCCAGGCCAAAGCCAACGGCCGCACCTTCGTATCGGTGCTCCCGATCGCTGAGGCGGCTGAATAGACGGTGGACCAAATTGGAGTCCGCCGGGTCCTGACCAAACCGGCGGAGTCCTAGAGATCAAGTGATCGAAGGCTCCAGGGGAGGCGGGAAACCGGCCTCCCCTTTTCTTTGACTTACTCACTTTGGAATTAGTGACTTTCCAGGAGCCGGACATGTTGCAGGATTTCTCGAGCGTGACCTTGCAGGAGGCGAGACCGAGCGTCGTCGCCACCGAGCGGCTGACGTTGCGGCGGCCGACACTGGCCGACGTCAGGACCATCGCGCGGCTCGCCAACGACCGCCGCATCGCAGAAAACACCCGCCGCCTCCCGCATCCCTATTCGCAGGATGACGCTGTTGAATTCATCCGCGCCACCGCCGCGCTCGGCAGCGAGACCGTATTCCTGATCGAGCACGATTCTGGGCCGATCGGCATGGTCGGCATCGACTGCTCCACACCGGACAATGCCGAGCTCGGCTACTGGCTCGGCGTCGAGCATTGGGGCCAGGGCTTTGCCACCGAGGCCGCGCGCGGCGCGATCGACTTCTTCTTCGAGGAGTTCGAGGACGACCAGCTCTATGCCGGCGCGCGCGTCACCAACCCGGCCTCGCGCAAGGTACTGGAGAAGTGCGGCTTCCAGTGGAGCGGCGTCCAGCTGCACCGCTTCCTGGCGCTTGGATCGTCCACGCCCGTCGATTGCTTCCGCCTGTCGCGCGGCGTGTGGGCGTCGCTCAAAAGCTGGAGCAGTGCAAGGCGGGTGAGGTAGTGGGCGAATCACCCTCCCCTGGAGGGGGAGGGTCGATCGCGCGAAGCGCGAGCGGGGGGTGATCTCCCCACTCGGGTAGCGTTCAATGCGGAGAGAGCGTCACCCCACCCCGCTACGCATTGCGCTTCGCTGCATGCGTAGCGACCCTCCCCCTCCAGGGGAGGGTGGGGATCAAGCCGGCGGATTCACTTCTGCGCTTTCACGCCCGAGATCGCGCTCCCGCAAGTAGATATAGAACCCGGCACCGATGATGATGGCTGCGCCGACGAGCGTTGCGACCTCAGGCACGTCGCCGAACACGACGAAGCCGAAGATCACGGCCCAGACGATCATCGAATATTGGTAGGGCACCACGACGCTGGCCGGCGCGAGCTTGAGCGAGCGGTTGACGCAGAACAGCGCGGTGACCGAGACGCATCCCGCCAGTGCGAAGATCAGGAGGCTGCCCGATGTCGGCGGCACCCAGTGAAATGCAGAGAGCACGGCCCCCAGCGAAAACGTGCCGATGAATTGCGAGGACGCCATCACGATGTCAGGCGTCTTGCGCAGGCTGCGCGTGATCAGCATCAGCGTCGCAAACGACAGGCTGCCGCCGAGCGCGATCAGCGCCGGCAGGCTTACGGTCTGCGCGGATGGCCGCAGCGCGATCAAGACGCCGCAGAAACCGATCAGGATCGCGGTCCAGCGCCGCCAGCCGACCCGCTCGCCCAGAAAGATCGCCGACATCGCGGTGACGAAGATGGGGCCGGCCAGATAATAAGTGATGACGTCGGCGAGCGGCAGATAGACGGTCGCGAGGAAGAAGGCGGCCACCTCCAGCGTCGACAGCACGACGCGAAACAGCTGCAGCCGCGGCCGCTCCAGCTCCAGGAATTGGCGACGCTGCCGCCAGATCAGCGGCGACAGCAAGAGCAGCGCCGCGCAGGCGCGCAGGAACAAGAGCTGCCCCACCGAATAGGTGCCGACCAGGAACTTGCCCATGGCGTCGCCGAACGAGAACAGGAAGATCGACAGCACCATCAAGGCGATGCCGGCGAGCCGTGCCGAGCGGTCGTCATAGGCGGAGAGAGACTTGAAGAAGGGCATTTGCGTCGTTTTAATCGCGTGGGCGCGCCGGACAAGTCCACCTCTGGTGAATTGAACGCATTGTCGCACTGCGCGGAGCGCGATAGGGATCATGCACCGGGTCCGTTCCGAATGGTGTAGCGCATGACCGACTTCGATCCCTCCCAGCACCGCATGATCCCCACGCAACGCTGGTTTGAGGATTTCGTCCTCGGCGAGCGCTTCGTGCTGCCCAGCCGCACCCAGACGTCCGCCGTGTTCGCGGCGTTCCAGACCGCGAGCGGCGACACTCATCCGGTGCACTACGACGTGGAATATTGCCGCAGCCGCGGCATGCCGCATCTGCTCGCCCACGGCTTTCAGACCTTGATTCACACCGCGCCAGGGGCCGGCCTGTTTCCGTTCATGGTCGAGGAGTCGCTGGTCGGCTTCCTCGAGCAATCAAGCCGGTTCCTCAAGCCCGTGTTCGCCGACGATACCATCTATCCCACGCTTGAAATCACCGAGCTGGTGCCGGGGCGCACGACCGGCGCCGTGACGCTCAGAAGCACCGTGTTCAACCAGCGCAAGGAGCTAGTGCTGGAGGGCACGCAGAAATTCCTGATCCGGCGGCGACCAGCGGGTTAAGCACGGGGCAAAATCGCCGAAATTCGGCCGATTGACGGAGAAGTTCGGGTTGCCGCGCGGGATCGGCTGGCCTACCTATGGCCCATGAAATTCCTCGACGAAGCAAAGGTCTATATCCGCTCCGGTGACGGCGGGAACGGCTGCGTGGCGTTCCGCCGCGAGAAGTTCATCGAATTCGGCGGCCCCTCCGGAGGCAATGGCGGCCGCGGCGGCAATGTCATTATCGAGGTCGCCGATGGCCTCAACACGCTGATCGACTATCGCTATCAGCAGCATTTTAAAGCCCAGAAGGGTGAGAATGGCTCGGGCTCGGACCGCCATGGCGCCAATGGCAAGAACATCGTGCTGAAAGTGCCGATGGGCACGCAGATCTTCGACGAAGACCGCGAGACGCTGATCCACGACTTCACCAAGGTCGGCGAAAGATTCGTCCTTGCCGAGGGCGGCAATGGCGGCTTCGGCAACGCGCATTTCAAGACCTCGACCAACCGCGCCCCACGCAACGCCAATCCCGGCCAGCCCGGCGAGGAGCGCTGGATCTGGCTGCGGCTGAAACTGATCGCGGATGCCGGACTCGTCGGCCTGCCCAATGCCGGCAAGTCGACCTTCCTCAGCAAGGTCAGCGCAGCAAAGCCGAAGATCGCCGACTATCCCTTCACCACGCTGCATCCGCAGCTCGGTGTCGTGAATGCCGACGGCCGCGAATTCGTGCTGGCGGACATTCCGGGTCTGATCGAAGGCGCGCATGAAGGCGCCGGTCTCGGCGACCGCTTCCTCGGCCATGTCGAACGCTGCCGCGTGCTGCTGCATCTTGTCGACGCGACCTGCGAACATGCCGGCAAGGCCTACAAGACGGTGCGGACCGAGCTCGATGCCTATGGCGGCCAGCTCACGGACAAGATCGAGATCGTCGCGCTCAACAAGATCGATGCGGTCGAGCCGGACGAATTGAAAAAGCAGAAGGACCGCTTGAAGCGCGCCGCCAAGAAGACGCCGCTGCTGCTGTCCGCCGTGACCGGCCAGGGCGTCAAGGAAGCGCTGCGCGCGCTGGCCGACGTGATCGGCGAGAACCCGGTCTCCGCCAAGGCCAAGAGCGCCGCCGAAGCGGAGCCGTGGTCGGCTTGAGGAGAGCGACGCGCTCCCTCCACACCTCTGCGCAGCGGGCCAACGTCCGACAAGAGAGCGGACCCCTCACCCGGCGCCGTAGCCGAAGCTTGCTTCGGCGTTCTGCTAAGTACGGCCGCCAAGGTCGGCCGATGCCGACCTCTCCCTTCGGGAGAGGTTTTCTTCGCGGCATCGATAGCGCAATATCCAGCAAACGAAGTCAGGAGCGAGACGCATGGCGGGCGCGAAGAACGTTCTCTGGATCATGTGCGACCAGCTTCGCTATGACTATCTCGGCTGCACCGGCCATCCCACGCTGAAGACGCCCAACATCGACGCCATGGCCAAGCGCGGCGTGCTCTTCACCAAGGCCTACGTGCAGTCGCCGATCTGCGGTCCGTCGCGGATGTCGTTCTACACCGGACGCTACATGCGCTCGCACGGCTCGCACTGGAATGGCTGGCCCTTGCGCGTCGGCGAGCCCACGCTCGGCGATCACCTCAACAAGATCGGCGTGCGCAACGTGCTGGTTGGCAAGACCCACATGGCGCCCGATCTGGAAGGCATGAAGGCGCTCGGCATCCCGCCGAAATCAGTCATCGGCGTGCATGTCTCCGAATGCGGCTTTGAACCTTACGAGCGTGATGACGGCCTGCACCCGACCGGTCGGCCGCGCCCGAAATACGATGAATATCTGCGCCAGCAGGGCTTTGAGGCTACTAATCCTTGGGAGCATTGGGCCAATTCCGGCGCGGCCGACGACGGCTCGTTGCAGAACGGCTGGCTGCTGGTGCATGCCGACAAGGCCGCGCGCGTGCCGGACGAGCACTCCGAGACGCCCTACATGACGCGGCGTGCGATGGACTTCATCACCGAGGCCGAGACCGATGGCAGCCCGTGGTGCCTGCATCTGTCCTACATCAAGCCGCACTGGCCCTATATCGCGCCAGAGCCCTACGCCAGCATGTATTCGACGTCAGACATGATTCCGGTGATCCGCTCCGAGCGCGAGCGCCAGAATCCGCATCCGGTGTTCGGCGCCTACATGGACATGCGCTACTCCCGCAACATGGCGCGCGACGATGCCCGCGAGAAAGTGATCCCGACCTATATGGGCCTGATCACCCAGATCGACGACCAGATGGGCGTGCTGATGAAGTTCCTGGAGGCGCGCGGCCTGTTGGAGACAACCATGATCGTGTTCACCTCCGATCACGGCGATTATCTCGGTGATCACTGGATGGGCGAGAAGGACCTGTTCCACGAGCAATCAGCGAAGATTCCGCTGATCGTGATCGATCCGTCGCAAGAGGCCGACGCCACGCGCGGCACACGTAGCGATGCACTGGTCGAGGCGATCGACCTCGCGCCGACCTTCCTCGACTATTTCGGTGGCAAGGTGCCGGGACACATTCTCGAAGGGCGTTCGCTGCTGCCGCTGCTGCGCGGCCGCACGCCATCAGATTGGCGCAGTGTGGCGTTCTCCGAATATGACTACGCCATGCAGGATGTGCGGCTGAAGTTGAACCAGCCCATCGAGCGCTGCCGCCTGTTCATGGTGTTCGACGGCCGCTGGAAATATATCCACGCCTCCGGCTTCCGCCCCATGCTGTATGACCTCGAAACCGATCCGGACGAATTTGTGGACCGCGGCGATGACCCCGGTTGCGCCGGCATCATCGCGCGGTTGCAGGCCGAGCTGTTCGACTGGGCGCTGCATCCGAACGACCACATCACGACGCCGCGCGAGAAGATCGCGGCCTATGCGGACAACCAGCTCCAGGTGAAGGGCGGCATTCTGATCGGCGTCTGGGACGAAGCCGAACTGGCGACGATCAAGGACGGCATTGCGCAGCGAGGGAAGCTCTAAGCCCCTCATGGTGAGGAGGCGCGAAGCGCCGTCTCGAACCATGCAGGCCTCGCTGCGACAGCGCGGGCCTTTCATCCTTCGAGACGCCGCTTTGCGGCGCCTCAGGATGAGGGATAGAGAGCGCGCTGCTCGCTCAGCTCGTCATGCCCGGGCTTGTGCCGGGCATCCACGTCTTGCGTCGAGCGCGGAAGCGCATGGATGGCCGAATCAATCCCGGCCATGACGGCGGGGTGCGTTGTGCGAGCAACGCCTTAATTCTCGATCCTGTATCCCGTCGCCTTCACGATCGGTTGCCATAACGCGATGCTTGCTGCGAGCTCTTTCGTCAAGCCTTCCGGTGTCGACCCGACCGGAATGAGCCCGATCGCCGTCAGCTTCTCCTTCACCTCGGGCTTGGCGAGCGCGGCGCGCGCGGCGGCGCCGAGCTTGCTCGCGAACTCCTGCGGGCTGCCCGCCGGAAGCCACATGCCGTACCAGGCGTCGGCGACAAGATCGATGCCGCTCTCCCTCAGCGTCGGAACGTCTGGTGCAAACGGCGATCGTTCCGCGCTCGCGACCGCGATGATCTTCACGCCCTTGGCACGATGTTGCGGCAGAGCATCGGCCAACGTGGTGATGCCGAACGAGATGTGGTCGCCGACGATGTCGTTGAGGATGGGTGCGCTGCCGCGATAGGGCACGCGGGTCAGGGGAATGCCGAGGTCCTTCTCGAGCTTGGAGCCCATGAAATGTGGGATGGTGCCATTGTTGGGCACCCCGAACGAGGTCTTGTCCGGATGCGCCTTCAGCCATGTCACAAAGCTCTTGAAATCAGTGGCGTCGACCGCCGGGTTGATCACCAGCGCAAATTCGAACCGCGCCAAGAGCGACACCGGCAAGAAGTCCTTCGCCGTGTCGAAGCTCGGCGTCGTCTCCACCATCGGCAGCAGATACATGGTCGGCCCCGTCGTCACCAGCACCATGCTGCCGTCGGGACTGCCGCCTTTGACCGCCTTGATGCCGATCAGCCCGTCGCCGCCGGTGCGGTTCTCGACCACGAGGGTCCGTTGCAGCACCGGCGCCATCTCCAGCGCGATCAGCCGGCACAGCGTGTCGCCGCCTGCTCCCGCTGCGAACGGGAAGATGATCTTTGTGAGCCCGGCCTGCGCTTGCGCCCCACCCGCCTGCGCCAGCAGCGGCAGCCCGAGACATCCGGCCATGAATTTGCGGCGATCCATTCGTTTCCTCTTCGGCCCTTTATCGTTGACCGCAATTAGAGCCGGGCGGACGCCCGACACAAGGCCGACATTCGCCGTTTACCATGGCGGCTGCCTTGCGCCCGTCACCGTCCTGCTGCAAAAGCAGGGCTCATCGGCGCCGTCTGCTCCGCCGTTTTCCGAACAATCGCATCCAGCGCCAACACATCTACCCACATGGCCAGCCCCGAACTCAGTCAATTCCGCCGTATCGTCGTCAAGGTCGGCTCCGCGCTGCTGGTCGATTCCGACAGGGGTGAGGTGCGCGCGTCCTGGCTCGCGGCGCTGGCGGACGACATGGCCAAGCTGCACCGCGAGGGCCGCGATGTGCTGGTGGTCTCCTCCGGTTCGATCGCGCTCGGCCGCAGCCGCCTCAAATTGCCGCGCGGCCCGCTGAAGCTCGAGGAGAGCCAGGCCGCCGCCGCCGTCGGCCAGATTGCGCTGGCGCGAATCTGGTCGGAAGTGCTCGGCGCGCACGGCATCGAAGCCGGCCAGATCCTGGTGACGCTTCAGGACACTGAGGAGCGCCGCCGCTATCTCAATGCGCGCTCCACCATCGGCAAGCTGCTGGAATGGCGCGCCATCCCCGTGATCAACGAGAATGACACGGTGGCCACCAACGAGATCCGCTACGGCGACAATGACCGCCTTGCCGCGCGCGTCGCCACCATGGCGAGCGCCGACCTGCTGGTGCTGCTGTCCGACATTGATGGCCTCTACGATGCTCCGCCCAAGAACAACCCGAACGCAACACTCATTCCTGTGGTCGAGAGCATCTCCTCAGAGATCGAGGCGGTGGCCGGGGACGCCGAGTCCGAGCTATCGCGCGGCGGCATGCGCACCAAGGTCGAGGCGGCCAAGATCGCCACCACGGGCGGCACGCACATGCTGATCGCCTCCGGCAAGATCGAGCACCCCCTCCAGGCCATCGCCGATGGCGGCCGCTGCACCTGGTTTCTGACGCCGGCCAATCCCATCACCTCGCGAAAGCGCTGGATCGCGGGCACGCTGGAGCCGAAGGGCACGCTGACCATCGATGCGGGCGCGGTGACGGCGCTGCGCGCCGGCGCCAGCCTGTTGCCGGCCGGCGTGATCAAGGTCGAGGGCCAGTTCGCCCGCGGCGACGCCGTGATCGTGCGCGGTCCCGATGCCAGCGAGGTCGGCCGCGGCCTGATCGCCTATGACGCCGAAGTCGCCGAGCGGATCAAGGGCCGCTCGTCCCCGGACGTGATGGCGATCCTCGGCATCAGCGGGCGGTCGGAGATGATCCACCGCGACGACCTGGTGGTGGGCGGTTAAGGCCTTTGCCGTCAGGCCGGGCTTGTCCCGGGCATCGACGTTCTTCGAGCCGCAAAAGGCGTGGATGGCCGGGTCAAGCCCGGCCATGACATCGCGGTTGGGCCAATGGCCTTGTTGCACCAGTTCGCCGGGAGACCAGCCATACCGTCCCCGCCCTTCGCAGACGCAGGATTTCCGTGCTAGGACACCGCCTTAGCAGAAGGTTGACTCCCATGGCCGCCCCCCTCAAAGCCGTTGACGGCAATGCCGATCTCCAGGCGCTGATGTCCGATCTCGGTACCCGTGCCCGCGCAGCCGCGCGCGTGCTCGCGCTGGCGCTGCCGGAGCAGAAGAACCGGGCGCTGGAAGCCATGGAGCGGGCGATCCGCGGCAACGCTGCGGCGATCCTCGCCGCCAATGCCGAGGACGTCGCTGAAGCCCGCGCCTCCGGCAACGCGACCGCCTCCTTCATCGACCGCCTGACGCTGACGCCGGCGCGCGTCGCAGGGATGGCGGAGGGCATCAGCACCGTGCGCGGCATTGCCGATCCGATCGGTGTCGTTACTGAAAGCTGGCAGCGGCCGAACGGCATGACCATCGAGCGCGTGCGCGTGCCGCTCGGCGTCGTCGGTGTGATCTTCGAGAGCAGGCCGAATGTTGCGGCCGATGCCGGCGTGCTGTGCCTGAAGTCCGGCAATGCCGTGATCCTGCGCGGCGGCTCCGACAGTTTCCGCTCCTGCCGCGCCATCCATGAATGCCTGGTGCAAGGCCTGCGCGAAGCCGGCCTGCCCGAAGCCGCGATCACGCTGGTGCCGACGCGCGACCGCGCGGCGGTCGGCATGATGCTGTCAGGATTGAATGGCGCGATCGACGTGATCGTGCCGCGCGGGGGCAAGAGCCTCGTCGCGCGCGTCGAGCAGGAAGCGCGCGTGCCGGTGTTCGCGCATCTCGAAGGGGTCAATCACGTCTACATCGATGCCAGCGCCGACCTCGCCATGGCAAAATCGATCGTGCTCAACGCAAAAATGCGCCGCACCGGTGTCTGCGGCGCCGCCGAGACGCTGCTGGTCGATCGTGCGGGAGCCGCAAGGAGCCTGAAGCCGCTGGTCGAGATGCTGTTGGATGCCGGGTGCGAAGTGCGCGGCGACGATGCGGTGCAGAAGACCGACGCACGCGTAAAGCCTGCCAGCGAAGACGATTGGAATACTGAATATCTCGATGCGATCATCGCAGCGAAAGTGGTCGACGGCGTCGACGGCGCGATCGCGCACATCCGGAACCACGGCTCGCATCACACCGACGCCATCGTGAGCGCGGACGAGGTCGCCGCGAAGAAATTCCTGAGCGAGGTCGATTCCGCGATCGTGCTGCACAACGCTTCGACGCAGTTTGCCGATGGCGGCGAGTTCGGCTTCGGTGCGGAGATCGGCATCGCCACCGGCCGCTTCCATGCCCGCGGACCTGTTGGCGCCGAGCAGCTGACGAGCTTCAAATACCGGGTCCTCGGCACCGGGCAGACGCGGCCGTAGCCGCTCGGGGCGGGCATTGAGCAACAATTTCGTCGTGCCGCGCTTCGTGGCGCAAGCGATCCCGCCCTACACCCAGGGCATGCGCGTCGGCCTGCTCGGCGGCTCGTTCAATCCGCCGCACCAGGCCCATCGCGCAATCAGCCAATTCGCGCTGAAGCGATTACAGCTCGATCGCGTCTGGTGGCTGGTGACGCCAGGCAATCCGCTCAAGGAGAACGGCACGCTGCATGAGGTCGGCGCGCGCATGCAGGCGGCGCGTGACGTCGCGGCCGATCCCAGGATCGAGGTGAGCTGTCTCGAATCCGTCATTCGCACGCGCTACACTATCGACACGATCAACATCTTGCGCCGCCGTTTACCCGGCTTGCGCTTTGTCTGGATCATGGGCGCCGACAACCTCGCTCAATTCCACCGTTGGCAGGACTGGCGGCGGATCGCCGCCCAGGTGCCGATTGCGGTCATCGATCGCCCGCCGCAAAGTTTTCGTGCCCTCGCCTCTCCTGCCGCCAAGGCACTGGCGCGCTACCGCTTGCCCGAGAATAAGGCGGCACTGCTTGCGGATCGGCCGGCGCCGGCCTGGGTGTTCCTGACCGGATTGAAGCTGAATCTCTCGTCGACGGGCCTGCGGAACCCGGACGGGAGCTGGAAAGGTACGAAGTGAGAAAAGGTACGAAGTGAGACGGAGTGTGTGGATTTGAGGCTCTCTGGCATATTGAAACCCTTAACCCCACATGATGTAGTGTAACCGGTGAGCGCCGGATTCGGCGTTCGCGATACAGTGAAAGGAATGGTCCCTGGCCACATCTGTATTGTCCAAGTCTGTTTTACCCAAGGTTGCTAAGCCTACGCGTAAAACATCGTCCAAAGCTGCCTTGAAGGCGCAACCCGACGCCGACAAGACGCTGAGCCTGATCCTCTCCCGCCTCGAGGACATGAAGGCGGAAGAGACGGTCACAATCGACCTTCGCGGCAAATCGGCGTACTCCGACTACATGATCGTTACCACCGGCCGGGTTAACCGGCACGTTGGCGCGATCGCGGAAAACGTCACCAAAAGCCTCAAGGAAAACGGCATCAAGAACATCCATGTCGAGGGCTTGCCCAATTGCGACTGGGTGCTGATCGATTCCGGCGACGTGATCGTGCACGTGTTCAGACCCGAGGTCCGCGAGTTCTACAATCTCGAGCGATTGTACACGCAGGGCCCAGGGGCGGCGAAGGCGATCTAGAGGCCTGACGAGCCGATTTCGAATCGGCTGACGCGCATGCTAGCGTCGTGCGCGCGTCTGATGCGCGCGACCTTGAAAACACGACGCTGAAGCCATCATGCGTGTTGCTGTCATTGCGGTGGGCCGGCTGAAGCAGGGCCCCGAACGGGAGCTTGCCGATCGCTATTTCGAGCGGTTCGCCGAGGCCGGCCGCAAGCTCGGATTTCGCGACCTCTCGATTTACGAACTTGCGGAGAGCCGGGCGCGCGACGCAGCAACGCGGATGGCTGAAGAGGCCGCGGCGATCTCGGCCCATATTCCGGAGAAGGCGGTCCTGGTGGCGCTGGACGAGCGCGGTCAGAATCTGGACTCCACCGTATTCGCACGGCATCTGGCGCGCTGGCGGGACGAAGGCGCCGGACATACTATCTTCGTGATCGGAGGGGCGGACGGACTTTCGCCCGAATTGCGCCGTAAGGCCAAGCTCGCGATCGCGTTCGGCTCTGCGACCTGGCCGCACCAAATGGTCCGCGTCATGCTTCTGGAACAGCTTTATCGGGCCGCCACCATTCTGGCCGGCCACCCCTATCACCGCGCGTGATGCGCGCCACAACGAGCACCTTTGCCGACGAGATGCGTGCGCCGATTCTCAACCTGCTGCTGATCACTGGCCTCGCAGGCACAAGCCTCGCGCACGCTCAGACGGCGACGCCGCCGCAGACCGCGGCTGTCTCGCCCGATGTAATCAAGCAGCGCGAGCAGGAGCTCGAGGCCGCGCGCGCCAGGCAGAAGAGCGCGGAGGAAGCGCAGGCCAAGCTCAAGGCCGAGATCACCGCGCTCGGCCAGGACCGCACTCAACTCAATCAGCAGCTGATCGACACCGCCGCCAATGTGCGCACCGTCGAGACCAAGATCGACGAAGCCGAAGCCCGGCTGCGGACGCTGAACGGCCGCGAGCAACAGATGCGCGCCTCGCTCGATTCGCGCCGCGCCGACATCGTCGAAGTGCTGGCCGCCTTGCAGCGCGCCGGAAGGCGCACGCCACCCGCGCTGCTGGTGCGCCCCGAAGATGCGCTGCAGTCGCTGCGCACCGCGATGCTGCTGGGCGCCGTCGTGCCGGAGTTGCGCGGCCGCGCCGAGAAGATCGCCGGCGACCTCGGCGAGCTCGTCGCCCTGCGCAAGAACATCGCCACCGAACGCGACCAGCTCGCCCTCGACCGCGACCGGGTTCGCAACGACCAGAGCCGGCTCACTGCTTTGGTCGACGAGCGGCAGCGCCAGCAGGCGGCGCGGGAAAAGGACCTCGACGCCGAGAATTCGCGCGCGATCATGCTGTCAAAGCAGGTCGGCGATCTCCAGGGCCTGATCACCAAGATGGAGCAGGATCTGCAAAGCGCCGCCAAGGCCGCTGAGAAGGCGGCCGAAGCGGCAAAGCAGGCCGAGGCGAAGGCGGCCGCCAGCGCCAAGTCCGGCCCGGGCGCTTTCAAGGACCGGTCCCGGACCACGCCCGCGATTGCCTTCGCGTCGGCAAAGGGGCTCCTGCCTCTTCCGGTGAATGGTAACAAGATCAGGGACTTTGGTGGTTCCGACGGGATCGGCGGGGTCCAGAAGGGCATTTCACTGGCCACCAAGCCCGGCTCTCAGGTCACAACGCCGTGTGACGGCTGGGTGGTCTATGCCGGCCCCTTCCGCAGCTATGGACAACTCTTGATCCTCAATGCCGGGGGCGGGTATCATGTCCTGATCGCCGGGATGGAGCGCATTTCGGTCAACATCGGACAGTTTGTGCTCACGGGGGAGCCGGTCGCGACCATGGGGTCGACCTCTCAGGTCGCCTCCATTCTCGCCACTAACGCGAGTCAACCTGTGCTGTATGTCGAGTTCCGCAAAGACGGCACTCCAATCGATCCAGGCCCATGGTGGGCCGCAAATGAAGGCGAGAAGGTTCGCGGATGATGCGCAAGACTTCAGTAATCCTCCTCAGCGCGGCCACCGGCGCGGCGCTGACGCTGTTCGTGACCCAACCGCGCGCCGTGTTCATGGGCTCCAGCGCGCGAGCCGCCACCGCGGACACCTATCGCCAGCTCAATCTGTTCGGCGACGTCTTCGAGCGCGTGCGCTCCGACTATGTCGAGAAGCCCGACGACACCAAGCTGATCGAATCCGCGATCAGCGGCATGCTGACCGGCCTTGATCCGCATTCGAGCTACATGGACGCCAAGAGCTTCCGTGACATGCAGGTGCAGACCCGCGGCGAGTTCGGCGGCCTCGGCATCGAGGTCACGATGGAAGACGGCCTGATCAAGGTGGTCTCGCCGATCGACGACACACCGGCCTCGCGCGCCGGCATCATGGCCAACGATATCATCACCAATCTCGACGACGAGGCGGTGCAGGGCCTGACCCTGAACCAGGCGGTCGAGAAGATGCGCGGTCCGGTCAACACCAAGATCAAGCTCAAGATCATCCGCAAGGGCCAGGACAATCCGCTCGACGTCACCTTGGTGCGCGACAACATCCGCGTGCGCTCGGTGCGCGCGCGCGTCGAAGCCGACGACATCGCCTATATCCGCATCACCACCTTCAACGAGCAGACCACCGAAGGCCTGAAGCGCGAGATCGGCAATCTCTCGAACCAGATCGGCGACAAGCTGAAGGGCTACATCATCGATCTCCGTAACAATCCGGGCGGCCTGCTGGAGGAAGCGGTCACCGTCTCCGACTCCTTCCTGGAGAAGGGCGAGATCGTGTCGACCCGCGGCCGCAATGCCGAGGAGACCCAGCGCCGTACCGCGCATGCGGGCGACCTCACCAAGGGCAAGCCGGTCATCGTGCTGGTCAATGGCGGCTCGGCCTCGGCCTCCGAGATCGTCGCCGGCGCGCTGCAGGACCACAAGCGGGCGACCATCGTCGGCACGCGCTCGTTCGGCAAGGGCTCGGTGCAGACCATCATTCCGCTCGGAAGCGGCAACGGCGCACTGCGGCTGACCACCGCGCGCTACTACACGCCGTCGGGCAAGTCGATCCAGGCCAAGGGCATCGTGCCGGACATCGAAGTGCTTCAGGACGTGCCGGACGAGCTGAAGTCCCGCACCGACACCAAGGGCGAGGCGTCGCTGCGCGGCCACCTCAAGAACGATGGCGACGAGAAGACCGGCTCGCAGTCCTACGTCCCGCCGGACGCCAAGGACGACAAGGCGCTCAAGCTTGCCGACGATTTGCTCCACGGCATCAAGAACAGCGCCTCGGCCGCACCGACGCCGGGCGGCGACAAGGCCGCCGCCGACAAGCCCAAAGCGGCGAACTAGAATCGGCTCACACGAACTTCTTGCAAAGGGCGGCTGCAAAAGCCGCCCTTTTTGCTTGGAACTCCTGATGCCCCCGGCCGATCCCGGCCTGCCGCCGCTTGACCTCGGCGTGGTATCGTCGTTGCGAGTGATTCGGGATCGCGCATGACTGAAACGGCCGATGATCTGAGCGCCCCGCTCGGACAGGACAAGCCGCGCCGGAAACGCCGGCTGCGGCTGCCGTTTACGGCCATGCAGCTGCTTGCCGTCCTGCTTCTCCTGTTCCTGGTCACCTTTGCCGGCTTCGCCATCTTCAACAAGGATCCGCTCGGCGGCGAGCCGATGATGCGGATCGCGATCCGCGAGCCCAAGACAACGGACACAACAACGGACAAGACAGCGGACAAGGCTACCGAAGAGAAGCCGGCCGCCGCCGGCCACGGTCAGGACAGCAGGACCAAGGAGACGCCGAAGCAGGCCGCTCCCAGTGAGCAGAAGACCGTCACCATGATCGACGGCTCCACCGGCGCACGCCATGACGTCGTGATCGGCGCTGGCGAGGCCACCGACAAGGGCGGGGCGGCTTCGGCACCGCCGCCTGTTATGGCCGGGATCGAACCAAAACTGCTGGAGAAGTCGCGCTACGGCATGATCCCGGTGGTCGCCGGGGACTTGAAGCCGTTCAACGTCTACGCGGCCGATGCCGACCGCGCCAAGGCCGCAAAGATGCCGGTGGTCGCCATCGTGATCGGCGGCCTGGGGGTCGGCGCCGCCAAGACCACCGATGCGATCATGAAGCTGCCGCCTGCGGTGACGCTGGCCTTCACACCCTATGGGTCCGACCCTGGCAAGCTTGCTGAGCGGGCCCGCGCCCAGCGCCACGAGGTCTTCCTCCAGATCCCGATGGAGCCCTATGACTTCCCCGACAACGATCCCGGGCCGCAAACATTGCTGACCTCGCTCAGCACCGATCAGAACATGGACCGCCTGTACTGGCACCTGAGCCGGATGCAAGGCTATGCCGGCCTCACCAATTTCATGGGCGCTCGCTTCATCGCGACCGAGCCGGCGATGCAGCCGATCATCCGCGAAGCGGCCAAGCGCGGGCTCGGCTTCTTCGACGACGGCTCCTCACCCCGCAGTATCGCGTCCCAGGCCGCGGCCAACCAAGCGATGCCGTTCGGGAAGGGCGACATCGCGATCGACGTGGTGCCGACGCCGACCGAGATCGACCGCGCCCTGAACAAGCTCGAAGCGACGGCGCGCGAGCGCGGCGCCGCTGTCGGCACTGCCTCGGCCCTGCCCGTCTCGATCGAGCGCATCGGCGTCTGGACCAAGACATTGGGCGACCGGGGTATCCTTTTGGTGCCATTGACAACCGCGATGCTGAAATCAAAATCCAGCTAAATCAACGAATTGGTACGGCACGGGTGCCCGGCGGGCCGCATCAGGTCCTACCGACAACAGCATGCGAGGGGTCTGGCGGAATGGCGCGTTACGAGGATCTGCCCTACCGGACCTGCGTCGGTGTGATGCTGATCAACACGAAGGGGCTGGTGTTCATCGGCCGCCGCGCCGGCGGCATCGAGCATGTCGACGACGCCCATGTCTGGCAGATGCCGCAGGGCGGCGTCGATCCCGGCGAGGACACCTGGGAAGCCGCCAAGCGCGAGCTCTATGAAGAGACCAGCGTGCGCTCGGTCGAGCGGCTCGGTGAGGTGCCGGACTGGCTCACCTACGACATTCCGCGCACGGTGGCCGGGCGCACCTGGAAGGGCCGCTACCGCGGCCAGCGCCAAAAATGGTTCGCGGTGCGCTTCACCGGCAAGGATAGCGAGATCAATGTCGAAAAGCCCGGCGGTGGCGGCCACAAGGCCGAGTTCGTGAGCTGGCGCTGGGAGCCGATGAAGAACCTCCCGGGCTTGATCATCCCGTTCAAGCGTCCGGTCTATGAACGCGTGGTGATGGAATTTTCCGCGCTGGCGGATCAATAATTCGAGTTGCCGTTCCAGGTTCGGTGCTAATCCATCGCGCGGAGTGACAGCGAAAGATGCACGCGTGACGGAAAAGCCCTACCGCCCCAATGTGGGCATCGCCCTGTTCAACGCCAATGGCCGCGTGCTGATCGGCCACCGCTTCAAGGGCGACGGGCCCGAGATCATCCTGCCGGGACTCGACTGGCAGATGCCGCAGGGCGGCGTCGATGAGGGCGAGAATCTGCGCGATGCGGCGATGCGCGAGCTCTGGGAGGAGACCAACGTCGTCAGCGCCGACTATCTCGGCGAGACCGACTGGTTCACCTACGAATTCCCACCTTACGACGGACCGCAGACGCACCGGCTGGCGAAATTCCGTGGCCAGCGCCAAAAATGGTTCGCGCTGCGCTTCACCGGGCGTGACGACGAGATCGATCCGCTGACGCCGCGGAACGGCCAGCCGGCGGAATTCGACGCCTGGCGCTGGGAGCGCCTCGACCGCGTCGCCGACCTCGTGGTCCCGTTCCGCCGCGACGTCTACCGCGCCGTGGCACGGCAGTTTGCGGGGTTCGGAAACTAAAACTGCGAAAACAACCCCATGCACAGTAGCCGAGCACCTTCGGCGCGATGCACTGTGGTTAGTGTGAAGCCTTTGAAGTGTCGGGTAGAATCGGCAGCAAAGCGCAATCGAATGGTGAAGGTGCCGACATCGGCGCCATCGCCGCGTGGCACTCGGCGGCGTCATCGGTGCCTTCGCGATTTGCGTCGGCATTGGGCCAGCTAAACTAGGCGCGCACGGCGCGGTGCAGCAAAGCTTCAGCGCCCGCCACGGTGTGACGAGCGCTGAATCTGTTCACGAATTCTAGGCTTGAGCCCCGGAGCAGTGCCCCGGGGCTTAGTGCATAGCCGTGGAGTTGAGCTGGTGCTGGATGCTCTTGAAGTGGTCCAGCCGCTCGATGGCGTGATCGAGCTCGCTGCCTTCGTGCTCCTTCAGATTCTCTTCCATCTCCGCGATCGTCTCGGCGAACTGCGCACGATCGAGCTCGGCCAGCGACGTCGCGACGTCGGCGAGCACAGTCAGGCCCCTTTCAGAGACTTCGGCAAGGCCGCCGAGCACGATGACCTTCTCGTGCCTGCCGCCCGTGGTCACGGTGAGAATGCCGGGGCGGATCGCAGCGACGACCGGCGCATGTCCCGCCAGCACGCCGAAGTCACCCTCGACGCCGGGGATGTCGACCTGGTCGACCTCGCCCGAGAAGGCGAGCTTTTCCGGAGAGACGAGATCGAAGTGAAAGGTGGCCATGAGCTATCCGTTTTTTCCGCTTGTCACCCGCGGGCTTGGCCCGCGGGTCCATCCATCAAAACGCTCTCGATGGATCGCCGGGTCAAGCCCGGCGATGACGAGATGAGAATGCTTAAGCCGCTTCAGCGGCGAGCTTCTTGCCCTTCTCGACGGCTTCTTCGATGGTGCCGACCATGTAGAAGGCAGCTTCCGGCAGGTGGTCGTACTTGCCTTCCACCAGGCCCTTGAAGCCCTTGATGGTGTCGGCGAGGTCGACGAACTTGCCCGGCGAACCCGTGAAGATTTCGGCGACGTGGAACGGCTGCGACAGGAAGCGCTCGATCTTGCGGGCACGGGCCACCGTCAGCTTGTCCTCTTCCGAGAGCTCGTCCATGCCGAGAATGGCGATGATGTCCTGCAGCGACTTGTAGCGCTGGAGCACCTGCTGGACCTGGCGCGCGGTGTCGTAGTGCTCCTGACCGACGACGAGCGGCGAGAGCATGCGCGAGGTCGAGTCGAGCGGGTCGACCGCGGGGTAGATGCCCTTTTCCGAGATCGCGCGCGACAGCACGGTGGTGGCGTCCAAATGCGCGAACGAGGTCGCCGGCGCCGGGTCGGTCAAGTCATCGGCCGGCACGTAGATGGCCTGCACCGAGGTGATCGAGCCCTTCTGCGTGGTGGTGATGCGCTCCTGCAGCGCGCCCATATCGGTGGCGAGCGTCGGCTGATAACCCACCGCCGAAGGAATACGGCCGAGCAGCGCCGACACTTCCGAGCCGGCTTGCGTGAAGCGGAAGATGTTGTCGACGAAGAACAGCACGTCCTGGCCCTGGTCGCGGAAGTGCTCGGCGACAGTCAGACCGGTGAGGCCGACGCGGGCGCGGGCGCCCGGCGGCTCGTTCATCTGGCCGAACACCAGCGCGCATTTCGACTTCACGCTCGGATCCGGATTGTGCGGATCGGCGTTGACCTTGGATTCGATGAACTCGTGATAGAGGTCGTTGCCCTCGCGGGTCCGCTCGCCGACGCCGGCGAACACGGAGTAACCGCCGTGCGCCTTGGCGACGTTGTTGATCAGCTCTTGAATCAGCACGGTCTTGCCGACGCCGGCGCCGCCGAACAGGCCGATCTTGCCGCCCTTCGCATACGGGGCCAAGAGATCGACGACCTTGATGCCGGTGACGAGAATTTCAGCTTCGGTCGACTGATCGGTGTAGGTTGGCGCTTCCTGGTGGATGGCGCGCTTGCCTTCCGACTGGATCGGGCCGGCTTCGTCGATCGGCTCGCCGATCACGTTCATGATGCGCCCGAGCGTGCCGGCGCCCACCGGAACCGCGATCGGCTGGCCGGTGTCGGTCACTTCCTGGCCGCGCACCAGACCTTCGGTCACGTCCATCGCGATCGTGCGCACGGTGGACTCGCCGAGATGCTGCGCAACTTCGAGTACCAGACGGATATTGCCGTTCTTGGTTTCCAGCGAATTGAGAATGGCCGGGAGGTGGCCTTCGAACTGAACGTCGACGACGGCGCCCATGACCTGGGTGACGCGACCGACCGGGTTAGCTGCTGTAGCCATGAAGCTCTCCTTCGAAATTCTGTACTTGAACGACCGTCGTTTAATTGGTGCGTCAGAGCGCCTCGGCGCCGGAGATGATCTCGATCAGCTCCTTGGTGATCTGGGCTTGACGGGTTCGGTTGTAGATCTGGGTTTGCTTGCGGATCATTTCACCGGCGTTGCGGGTGGCGTTGTCCATCGAACTCATCTGCGCGCCGTAGAACGAGGCATTGTTTTCGAGCAGCGCGCGGAAGATCTGCACCGCGATATTGCGCGGCAATAGGCGGGAGAGGAGTTCGTCCTCCTCCGGCTCGTATTCATAGGATGTCGCCGGCGCGTTCGCCGCCTTTTCTTCCACGGTCAGCGGAATGATCTGCTGGGCGGTCGGGATCTGCGCGATCACCGAACGGAAGCGCGCGTAGAACAGCGTGCAGACGTCGAACTCGCCGTTGTCGAAACGCGCCAGAACCTTCTTGGCGATGTCCTCGGCATTGATGAAGCCGAGCTGGCGGACGCTGCGCAGATCCATGTGCTCGACGATCTGCTTGTCGAACAGGCGGCGGAGCTGCTCATAGCCCTTGCGGCCGACGCAGAAGAATTTCACTTCCTTGCCTTGCGCGATCAACGCCTGCGCGCGCTCGCGCGCCAGGCGCACGATCGAGGAGTTGAAGGCGCCGGACAGGCCGCGCTCGCCGGTGCAGACGAGCAGCAGGTGAACCTGGTCCTTGCCGGTGCCGGCCAGCAATGCCGGCGCGCCGGGCGAGCCCGCGGCGGCGCTGGCGATATTGGCGATCACCGCGCTCATCTTGTCGGCATAGGGCCGCGCCGCTTCGGCCGCTTGCTGGGCGCGGCGCAATCTCGACGCCGCGACCATCTGCATGGCCTTGGTGATCTTTTGCGTCGCCTTGGTGGAGGCGATGCGGACGCGCATGTCTTTAAGTGACGCCATTCTTCGTTCACCCCGGCGGTTCGACCCTTACGATCAAGCCGCTAGCCTATCCCAATCGTCATGCCCGGGCTTGTCCCGGGGCATCCACGTCTTCATAACCCACGCGAAGGCGTGGATTGGCCGGGACTTTAGATGCGAAGACGCGCTTCGCGCCTTAGCCCGGCCCTGACGGCCTTCTTATGCGAAAGACTTCGCGTAGCCCTCGACCACCGACTTCAGCTTGGCAGCGGTGTCGTCGGAGAGATCGCGGCTGTCGCGGATCACGTTGAGGATGTCGACGTGCTTGCCGCGCAGCAGCGAGAGCAGGCCGTCCTCGAACGCGCGCACCTTGTTGAGCGGCAGCGGATCGAGGTAACCGTTGGTGCCGGCCCAGATCACGCAGACCTGCTCTTCCATCTTCAGCGGCGAGAACTGCGGCTGCTTCAGGAGCTCGGTGAGACGCGAGCCGCGGTTGAGCAGGCGCTGGGTCGAGGCGTCGAGGTCGGAGCCGAACTGCGCGAACGCCGCCATTTCGCGGTACTGCGCGAGCTCGCCCTTGATCTTGCCGGCGACCTTCTTGGTGGCCTTGGTCTGAGCCGAGGAGCCGACGCGCGACACCGACAGACCGACGTTCACCGCAGGACGGATGCCCTGGAAGAACAGATCGGTTTCCAGGAAGATCTGGCCGTCAGTGATTGAGATGACGTTGGTGGGAATGTAGGCCGACACGTCGTTGGCCTGGGTTTCGATGACCGGCAGCGCGGTCAGCGAGCCCGAGCCCTGGTCCTTGTTCAGCTTCGCCGCGCGCTCGAGCAGGCGGGAGTGCAGATAGAACACGTCACCCGGATAGGCTTCGCGGCCCGGCGGGCGGCGCAGCAGCAGCGACATCTGGCGGTAGGCGACGGCCTGCTTGGACAGATCGTCATAGATGATGACCGCGTGCATGCCGTTGTCGCGGAAGTACTCGCCCATGGTGCAGCCGGTGAACGGCGCGATGTACTGCATCGGTGCCGGATCCGAGGCGGTGGCGGCGACGACGATCGAGTATTCGAGCGCGCCCTGCTCTTCCAGCACCTTCACGAACTGGGCAACGGTCGAACGCTTCTGGCCGACCGCGACGTAGACGCAGTACAGCTTGATGTTCTCGTCCGGCTGCGCATTGAGCGGCTTCTGGTTCAGGATGGTGTCGAGCGCGATCGCGGTCTTGCCGGTCTGGCGGTCGCCGATGATCAGCTCGCGCTGGCCGCGGCCGATCGGGATCAGCGCGTCGATCGCCTTGAGGCCGGTCGCCATCGGTTCGTTCACCGACTTGCGCGGAATGATGCCGGGCGCCTTGACGTCGACACGCATGCGCTTGTCGGCCTGGATCGGGCCCTTGCCGTCGATGGGATTGCCGAGCGCGTCGACGACGCGACCGAGCAGGCCCTTGCCGACCGGCGCGTCCACGATGGCGCGGGTGCGCTTGACGGTCTGGCCTTCCTTGATCTCGCGGTCGGCACCGAAAATAACGACACCAACGTTGTCGGTCTCCAGATTCAGCGCCATGCCGCGGGTGCCGTTCTCGAACTCGACCATTTCACCGGCCTGGACGTTGTCCAGACCGTAGACGCGGGCGATACCGTCGCCGACGGACAGCACCTGTCCGACTTCGGAGACTTCAGCTTCCTGGCCGAAATTCTTGATCTGGTCCTTGAGGATCGCGGAAATTTCCGCGGCGCGGATGTCCATCAGCCTGCCTCTTTCATCGCGTGCTTGATCGAATTGAGTTTGGTGCGAAGCGAACTATCAACCATGCGGCTGCCCAGCTTGACGACAAGGCCACCGATGATCGAGGGATCGACTTTCACGTTCAGCGCGACGTCCTTGCCGGTCACCGACTTCAGGGCAACCTTGAGGGCGTCGAGATTCTTGCCCGAGAGCGTTTCCGCGACGGTGACATCGGCCGTCGTCTCGCCCTTGAACTTGGCGACGAGGGCGCGGTAGGCGCGGATGACGTCCGACACCGTGAACAGGCGGCGGTTGGCGGTCAGCACCTTCAGGAAATTGGCGGAGATGCCGGCGATGCCGGCCTTGGTCAGGACGGCCGACAAGGCCCTGGACTGGGTGTCAGCCGCGAACACCGGGCTGCGGACGAGGCGATTGAGATCGGCGCTCTCGGTCAGCAGGGCCTCGAATTTCTCAAGATCGGCTTTGACTTCGTCGACCACTTTCTGGTCGCGGGCCAGTTCGAACAAGGCCGTTGCATAACGGCCGGACACACCGGAAACGGACGTATCTTCTGCAGCCACAGACGCGCTCTTTTTGCTGTCAAACTCGCAAGGGAAAAACCGTCGCCACGAAGCGGCGCCTAGCGATCCAAGCCCTTGGAATTCAAGCGGGACTTCGATTTTTCGAACAGCACGGGAGGTGCCGGGCTCGTTAAAATCGCGGCTTTGCTAACATAGCAGGCGCGCAGGTGCAACATGACGCCAAATTAAAGGCATGAGGATCTGTCGCCAGTTCGTCGCACGCCACGATGGCGTGACGATGAGCTCCCGCATCACGGAATTGCCGTGAGCCTCGCGGCGGCTCGGCACCCATTCGTTCCTGCCCTTAGCGCATACCGGCCATGAACACGGATCGCTAAGGCGTGAATCCCGCCGCGTCAGTTCCATGAGCCGAATACTTACCCAATTCTAAACGCTGGCGGAAATGACTTCATTTTACAGTATTCCCAAGTAATCGATTAGTTAATGAATTGATAAAACAAAGGATTGCGGAACATCGACCGAATATCGGCACAGGTAACAAGATGTTTCATGACGACACAGAGCGGATTTACTGCCCAATTCACGCCGCATTGCGAAAGGAAACGCCATACCGCTCACAAACTGATGGGGGCTCCACTAGCCACATATGTGGCAATACTAGCTTAGGGACCACTAAATGCTGTCTTTGAAGACGCTGGGCTTTGCGACCCGGCCGCGCACGGCGATCGCTTTTGTTGCCGCAACTCTCTTCATCGGTGGAACTGCCACCGAGGCTTCCGCCAAATCCAGACATCACCGGCATCACCATCATCATCACCGCCACCACGCCCAGAACGATACCAACGCGAGCTCCGATTGGCGCAACGCCAATGCGTCGATGACGCCGTCGTCGGGCACGGGCCGCAGCTTCTCCGGCATCGCCTCCTATTATGGCAACGAATCCGGCAGCAAGACTGCTTCGGGCCAGCGCTTCAACCAGAACGCCATGACCGCCGCGCACCGTTCGCTGCCGTTCGGCACCAAGCTGCGCGTCACCCATGGCGGGCAGAGCGTCATCGTCACCATCAATGACCGCGGCCCGTTCATTCGCGGCCGCGTGCTCGACCTCTCCACCGGCGCTGCCCGCGCCATCGGCCTGACCGGCGCCGGCGTCGGCCGCGTCACCGCGGAAGTCGTCTCCTAACGCGCGAACCAGCGCCTCATCTCAGCCGCGCAGTTTTCATCAGTTTGATGCGCGCGTGAAGCAAGCCCGCGGTCTTGGGGGACCGCGGGCTTTTTTGTTGGCGTCGCCGTCATTCTGGGGCGCGCAACGAGGGTGGAGGCGCGCACCCCTCCCGCGCCGTCATTGCGAGCGCAGCGAAGCAATCCAGAAAATTTTCTGCGGGAAGACTCTGGATTGCTTCGTCGCTTCGCTCCTCGCAACGACGTGGAAAGAGTGCGCACAGCGCCTACAAAAAGCTCTGCGGATCGACGTCGACCTCGAGCTTGAGATTGCCCGTCGGCTTCGGGCACACGGCGAGCCAGTTCCGCAGATAATCCGACAGATCGAAGCCGCGCGCCGATTTCACCAGGATGCGGAAGCGGTAGCGGCCCTTGATGACCGCGAGCGGTGCTTCCGCCGGCCCCAGCACCACCACGCGCTCGTCTCGTGGCGCCAGCGCCACCAGGCAGCGGCCAAAGCCTTCCGCGCTCGGCCGGTCGCCTGCCGAGATGATCAGGCTGGCGAGCCGGCCGAACGGCGGATAGAGCGTCTTCTCGCGCAGGTCGATCTCGCTGTCGTAAAAGGCCTCGCGGTCGCAGGCGATCAGCGCCTTCATCACGGGATGATCGGGCTGGTGGGTCTGGAGATAGCCGACGCCGCGGCCCTGCTCGCGTCCGGCGCGGCCTATCACCTGGTTGAGCAATTGCCAGGTGCGCTCTGCCGCGCGCGGGTCGCCGTTGGAGAGGCCGAGATCCGCATCGACCACGCCGACCAGATTGAGCCGCGGGAAATTGTGCCCCTTCGCGACGAGCTGCGTGCCGATGATGATGTCGACACGACCCTCCGCGATCTCGGCAAGCTCGCTGCGCATCGTCTCGATCGAGGTGATGAGATCGCTCGACAGCACCATGGTGCGCGCGTCCGGGAACAGCGCGGCCGCCTCCTCCTGCAAGCGCTCGACACCTGGGCCGACGGCGACCAGCGATTCCTCCGCAGAGCAGTTCGGGCAGACGTGCGGGCGCGGCATCGAGAAACCGCAGTGATGACAGACGAGGCGCTGACGAAAGCGGTGATCGACCAGCCAGGCATCGCAGATGGTGCAGGCGAAGCGATGGCCGCAGGCACGGCACAGCGTCAGCGGCGCATAGCCGCGGCGATTGAGGAACAAGAGAGCCTGCTCGCGCCGCTCGATCGCGATCTTGATCTCGCCCGCAAGCCGGGGCGAGATGAAGCGGCCGCGCGCCGGCGGCTCGCGGCGGAGATCGATCGCCTCGATATGCGGCATGTGCTGGCCGCCGAAGCGCGAGGGCAGCGCGATGCGCTGATAGCGGTTCTTGCGCGCATTGACCTCGGACTCGACCGAGGGCGTCGCGGAGGCCAGCACGACCGGTATTTTGGCGATATGCGCGCGCACCACCGCCATGTCGCGGGCGTGGTAATGCACGCCATCGTCCTGCTTGTAGGCCTGGTCGTGCTCTTCGTCGACGACGATGAGGCCGAGATTGGCATAAGGCAGGAACAGCGCCGAGCGCGCGCCGACCACGACCGGCGCGCTGCCCGCGGAGATCGCCGCCCAATTGCGCGCACGGGTGCGCGGCGTCAGCTCCGAATGCCACTCCAGCGGCCGAACGCCGAAGCGCTGCGCGAAGCGGTCGAGGAATTGGCCGGTGAGCGCAATCTCCGGCATCAGGATCAGCGACTGTTTTCCGCGACGAATGGCTTCCGCCACGGCTTCGAAATAAACCTCGGTCTTGCCCGAGCCGGTGACGCCGTCGAGCAGCGCGACGTGGAAGGTGCCGTTGGCCGCGAGCGCGCGCATCGTATCGACCGCCGCGCGTTGGAGCGGTGTGAAATCCGGCCGGCCAAAATCCGGATCGGGTGCCGGCGGCGGCGGAGGCGGCGGCATCGGTTCGACCGTGAGCGTGCCTTCGTCGACGAGGCCGTCGATCACGCCGGCCGAGACGCCCGCTTCCTTGGCGGCCTCGGACTTGCCGTGCAGCAGCCGGTCCGACAGCACCGCAATCAGGCGCTGCCGCGCCGGCGTCAGGCGCTTCGGCGGATCGCCAACCAGCCGCACGCCGGCGCGCATCCGTTCAGGGCCGAGATTTTCGCCCATGCGCAGGCACATGCGCAGCACCATGCCGCGCGGGCTCAGCGTGTAATTGGCGACCCAATCGACGACCGCGCGCAGCTCGCCCTTCAAAGGCGGGATGTCGAGCTTCTCGCTGACGTCCTTGAGACGGTTATGCAGGCGCGGATCGGGATTGGCGTTTTCGGCCCAGACCACGGCCAGTACCTCGCGCGCCCCGAGCGGCACGCCGACGAGATCGCCGGCCTTCAGCTCCATCCCGCGCGGCACCTTGTAGGAATAGGTCTGGTCGAGCGCGACCGGCACCAGCACGTCGACCATGCGGGTCGCAGTGGCGGGGGCGGACGTGCTGCGCGACGAATGATCCATGAGCTGGCTTGGAGGGAGAATCGGAACCTTAGGACGCCTCAAGGCTAGCGCCCTGGGGCGGCCTTAGCGAACGATAAACGGGTGTGATGCGATATACTGTGCGGAATCACCACGTCCAGAGTGCATGAGCAAAGCGGCCGCCCCATCCATCGAACTCGCCAGCGCCGATCCCTCGGTCGCGCAAGAGATGGCGCGCTGGCTGTCGCATCTCGGCGCCGAACGGCGGCTGTCGCCGAAGACGCTGGAGGCCTATGGCCGCGACTTGCGGCAATGCCTGGATTTCCTCTGCTCCCATTGGGGCGAGCGCGTCACGCTTGAGCGCTTCGCCGCGCTGGAAGCCACTGATGTGCGCGCCTTCATGGCGATGCGCAGGGCCGACGATATTGCCGGTCGCTCGCTGATGCGCGCGCTCGCAGGCCTGCGCTCGTTCGGCCGCTTCCTCGAGCGCGAAGGCAAGGGCAAGGTCGGCGCGCTCTCCGCGATCCGCGCGCCGAAAGTCGCAAAAAGCCTGCCAAAGCCGCTGCCGATGGCGTCGGCCAAACGGCTTGCCGATGCCGACGAGCGCGCCGGCGAGGAACGCGAGACCTGGATTCTGGCGCGCGATGCTGCGGTGATGGCGCTGCTGTATGGCTCGGGCCTGCGCATCTCCGAAGCGCTCGGCCTGAAGCGTCGCGAGGTGCCGCGACCGGGCGAGGGCGACGTGCTCGTCGTCACCGGCAAAGGCAACAAGACCCGCATGGTGCCGGTGCTGCAAAACGTGCTCGCGCTGGTGCAGGAATACGTTGCGATGTGCCCGTATCCGCTGCCCCCCGAGGGCCCGATCTTCGTCGGCGCGCGCGGCGGGCCCTTGAGCCCCCGCATCATCCAGCTCGCGATGGAGCGGCTGCGCGGCGCGCTCGGCCTGCCCGACAGCGCCACCCCGCACGCGCTCCGCCATTCCTTCGCCACGCATCTGCTCTCGCGCGGCGGCGATCTGCGCGCGATTCAGGAATTGCTCGGCCATTCCTCGCTCTCGACCACACAGGTGTATACCGGCATCGATTCCGAGCGGCTGCTCGAAGTCTATGCCAGCGCGCATCCGCGGCGCTGACACACTGACGTCATAACGTGCTTGCCTCTTGCGCGGCGCACGCGGTTCGGTCAATCGTGGGGAACCGAGGCAGGAGGGACATCATGAGCGCACATGAAAGCATGGAGCATGCCGAGCACGCTGAACACGCGTCCGGCTCGAACAAGAAGATCGCGCTCCTGATCGCGGTTCTGGCGCTGTTCCTGGCGATCTCGGAAACGCTGGGCAAGGGCGCCCAGACCGAATCGATCAGCAAGAACGTCGAGGCTGCCAATCTCTGGGCGTTCTTCCAGGCCAAGAGCATCCGCCGCACCGTGGTGGTGACCGCGGCAGAACAGGGCAAGCTGACGCTGGGCGGCACGACCGACGAGGCCATGAAGGCGACGGTGCAGAAACAGGTCGACGACTGGACCAAGACCGCGCAGCGCTACCGCTCCGAGCCCGAGACCGGCGAGGGCACCGAGCAGCTCGCCGAGAAGGCCAAGCATGCCGAGCACGATCGCGACGAGGCGACCGCGAAGTACCATCACTTCGAGCTGGCCTCGGCCGCCTTCCAGATCGGCATCGTGCTGGCCTCGGCCACCATCATCACCGGCATGTTCGCGCTCGCCTATGTCAGTGGCGTGCTGACGATTGCCGGTCTGATCATGACCGCGCTCGGCCTGTGGTGGCCGCATCTATTGCATTTGCATTGAGGGCGGCGCGTGACGATGGCGCAGCGAATCCGTCGCCACACATTCCGCTGTCATGCCCCGGCTTGCCGCCTTGGCTAAAGCTCCGGCCGGCCGAGTACCCTTGTGGCCCCGGCGTAGCCTTGGCGGAGACGGGACCGGGCCATCCAGTACGCCGCGACGTCTCGGTTCAATCACCGACGTCTCTGGATACTGGATTGCCCGCCTTCGCGGGCAATGACAGTGAGTCTGTGGAGATGGCACCGAATATGAGGCGAGCAGCTATCGCGCTTCGTGCACGCTTTTGCGGAAGCGCTGGATCAGGCGGAGAGTGCGGGAGGACCATCCCTCGCCGTTGCCGGCGATCAGCTCGCGGATGCGCCGCTTGACCGGGTCGACCAGCGCGGCGGCCTTGGCGCGCACCTTCAACACCAGTTCGTAGAGCCGCTCGAACCAGTGCATCTCCAACAGTTTGGGGCGCGTCACGTCGAACACGAAGGCGGTGACGCCGAGGCCGAGCATCTTCGCGAAGACGATGGTGAACACCGCGCTCGTCCAGTATTCGTGCGCGAGCAGCCACAGGCCGACCAGCTTGAGCGGAAACAGCGGGATGATCGGGACCGCAAACACGATCAGCGTCATGGCCGGCGATAGCGCATCGACGCGCTCCGTCAGCCATTGCTTGAAGCGCGCGAGCGGGATCGCCGCGACGACTTTTGCAACGATCGGCTCGAGATGGTCCCACAGCCAGGCTTCGATCAGGAAGACGATCGCAAGCAGGACCCAGACCGGTTGAAGAAGGCGGCGCAGCATGTGTTGTCCCGCCCGATTCGGCTCGGGCCTTGGACTACATATGGATGGCCCGCTTGCCGACCGCAAGCGCGGCTTCCTTGACCGCTTCCGAGCGGGTCGGGTGGGCGTGGCAGGTGCGGGCGAGATCCTCCGCACTGCCACCAAACTCCATGAGAACGCACGCTTCATGGATCATTTCGCCGGCTTCGCGGCCGATAATGTGCACGCCGAGCACGCGATCGGTCTTCGCATCTGCGAGAATCTTCACAAAGCCGTCAGTGGTCTGGTTGACCTTGGAGCGACCGTTGGCGGTAAAGGGAAACTTGCCGACGGTATAGGCGACGCCGGCCTGCTTCAGTTCCTCCTCGGTCTTGCCGACGGAGGATACTTCCGGCGTGGTATACACGACGCCCGGAATGACTTCGTAGTTCACGTGGCCGGCCTGGCCCGCAATGATCTCTGCAACCGCAACGCCTTCATCCTCGGCCTTGTGCGCGAGCATCGGGCCTGCAACCACGTCGCCGATGGCGTACACGCCCCTCAGGCTGGTGGCGAAGTGCGGATCGATCTGGACGCGGCCGCGTGCGTCGAGCGCGACACCGGCTTCCTTCAGGCCGAGCCCGTCAGTGTAGGGCGTGCGGCCGATGCAGACCAGAACGACATCGGCCTCGATGGTCTCGGCGGCACCGCCGGCGGCCGGCTCGATTTTCGCGAGCAATGCCTTGCTGTTGGCTTCGACGCCGGTGACCTTCGAACCCAGCTTGAATGCAAATCCCTGCTTTTCAAGGATCCGCTGGAATTGCCGTGCGACCTCGCCGTCCATGCCGGGCAGAATGCGATCGAGGAATTCGACCACCATGACTTCGGATCCGAGCCGGCGCCACACAGAGCCAAGTTCGAGCCCGATCACGCCCGCACCAATAACCAGCAATCTGCCGGGCACCTTGTCCAGCGACAGCGCGCCGGTCGAGGACACGATGCGCTTCTCGTCGATCTCGATGCCCTTGAGACGCGCGATGTCCGAGCCGGTGGCGATCACGATGTTTTTGGTCTCGACTGTCTGCGACTTGCCGTCGGCGGAGACTTCGACCTTGCCGGTCCCCAAAATCTTGCCGGTGCCCTGGAGCACGTCGATCTTGTTCTTCTTCATCAGGAACTCGACGCCCTTGACGTTGCCGTCGATGCCCTGCTGCTTGAAGTTCATCATCGCCGGCAAATCGAGCTTCGGCGCGGAAACGCTCACGCCCATTTTCGCGAAGGAATGGCCGGCTTCCTCGAACATCTCGGACGCGTGCAGCAGCGCCTTGGAGGGCATGCAGCCGACATTGAGGCAGGTGCCGCCGAGGGTAGCGTTCTTTTCGACCACGGCGACTTTCATGCCGAGCTGGGCTGCACGCACCGCGCAGACATATCCGCCCGGTCCGGTGCCGATGACGACGAGATCGTAGGTAGCCATGAGAGAAAGTCCCGTAGGTTTAGCGTGATGAGCGTGATGAGAATGTGTCAGCGCCCGCCGGACACATCGAGAATGGCGGAGGTGACGTAGGAGGCCTCGTCCGAGATCAGCCAGACGATGGCGTTGGCGATTTCCTCGGCGGTGCCGACGCGCTTCATCGGCACCAGATGGGCCAGGCGATGGGCGCGGTCGGGCTCGCCGCCGGCGGCGTGGATTTCGGTGTCGATCAGGCCGGGGCGGATCGCGGCGACGCGGATGCCTTCGCCTGCGACCTCATAGCCGAGGCCGACGGTGAAGGAATCGACCGCGCCCTTGGACGCGGCGTAATCGACGTAGGTGTTGGGTGCTCCGAGCTTTGCCGCGACGGATGACAGGTTGACGATGACACCGCCCTTGCCGCCGTGCCTGGTCGACATCCGCTTCACCGCCTCGCGCGCGCAGAGAATGGAGCCGGTGACGTTCACGGCCATCACGCGCTGGATGCGTTCGGCCGACATCTCGTCGACGCGCACGCCGCTCTTGCCGACGATGCCGCCATTGTTGACGAGCGCGCCGAGCGTGCCGAACTTGTCGGCTTGCTTGAACAGTTCGAGGATATCGCTTTCCTCCGCGACATCGCATTTCACGGCGATGGCACTGCCGTTACCAGCCTCGATCTGCGCGACCACCTCGTCCGCGGCAATCTTGTTGCTGGCATAGCCGACCACGACGCGGAAGCCGCGCGCGGCCGCCGCAAGCGCGGTCGCCCGCCCGATGCCGCGGCTGCCGCCGGTAATGACAACGACCTTATCCGTCATGCGCGCCTCCATGGTTCGACACGCGCCGCCGCGAATGGCGACGGCGCTCGCAGAGCAACGGGAATCAGAGATCGAGCACCAGGCGTGCCGGATCTTCCAGGCTCTCCTTGACGCGGACCAGGAAGGTCACGGCTTCCTTGCCGTCGATGACGCGGTGATCGTAGGACAGCGCCAGATACATCATCGGGCGGACCTCGATCTTGCCGCCGACGACCATCGGCCGCTCCTGGATCTTGTGCATGCCCAAAATGCCGGACTGCGGCGCGTTCAGGATCGGGGTCGACATCAGCGAGCCGTAGATGCCGCCATTGGTGATGGTGAAGGTGCCGCCCTGCATCTCGTCGATCTTGAGCTGGCCGTCGCGGGCACGGCGGCCGAAATCGGCGATGCTCTTCTCGATGTCGGAGATCGACTTGTGGTCGCAGTCGCGCACCACGGGCACGACGAGACCCTTGTCGGTGCCGACGGCGACGCCGACGTGGTAGTAGTTCTTGTAGATCAGGTCGGTGCCGTCGATCTCGGCGTTGACGGCGGGAATGTCCTTCAGCGCCTGCACGACGGCCTTAGTGAAGAAGCCCATGAAGCCGAGCTTGGCGCCATGCTTCTTCTCGAACGCATCCTTGTAATGGGCACGCAGCGCCATGACGTTGGTCATGTCGACCTCGTTGAAGGTCGTGAGCATGGCGGCGGTGTTTTGCACGTCCTTGAGGCGGCGCGCGATGGTCTGGCGCAGGCGGGTCATCTTGACGCGCTCTTCGCGGGCGGCGTCATCGGCCGGCGACGGCGCGCGCACCTGCACGGCGGCGGCGGGTTGGTTGACCGGGGTCGGCGCGGACGCCGCACGCTCGATCGCGGCGAGCATGTCGCCCTTGGTGACGCGGCCGTCCTTGCCGGAGCCCGGAACGGTCGAGGCATCGATGCCGGTCTCGGCCGACAGCTTGCGCACCGAGGGGGCGAGCGGCGCATCGGCCGGCGGCGCTTTCGCGGCCGAGGCTGCTGCAGGAGCGGCGGCAGCGGCCGCAGGAGCAGCAGCGGCGGGCTTCGCGGCAGCAGCGGCCAGCTTTGCAGCACCTGCGCCTTCCGTGATCTGACCGAGCAGCGCACCGACTGCAACGGTCGCGCCATCGGCGGCGATGATCTCGCTCAGCGTGCCGGCGGAGGGCGCCGGGACCTCGATGGTGACCTTGTCGGTCTCGAGCTCCACCAAGGGCTCGTCCACGGCGACGGGGTCGCCGGCCTTCTTGAACCAGCGGCCGATGGTGGCCTCGGTGACGGATTCGCCGAGCGTCGGCACACGAATTTCAGTCATGGTCTTTTCCTTAAGGAGATCGCCAATGCGGTCATAAGTGCGGATGTCATCGCCTGCGAAAAGCAAGCCAGCCAGCAAACCGGGCGTGCGTATGCTGCACGGACGACACGGCGTACTGGATGCCCCACCCCAGTACGCAGTCGCGCACGAGGCGGGGCATGACACAGTTCAAAAAGTTCAGCTCAGTGCTTCGTCCAGGAACGCCTTCAGCTGCGCCTGATGCTTGGACATCAGACCCGTGGCGGTCGCGGCCGAGGCGGCACGACCGACATAACGCGGACGCCGGCTCGCGCCGTTCACCTGGTTCAGCACCCATTCCAGATAGGGCTCGATGAAGTGCCAGGCTCCCATGTTGCGGGGCTCTTCCTGGCACCAGATCACTTCGGCCTTCTTGAAGCGAGACAGCTCGGCCACCAGCGCCTTCAGCGGCACCGGATAGAGCTGCTCGACGCGCATCAGATAGATGTCGTCGATTCCGCGTTTCTCGCGCTCCTCATAGAGGTCGTAATAGACCTTGCCGGAGCAGAGCACGATGCGGCGGATCTTGTCGTCAGGGACGAGCTTGATCGCCTCGTTCGGCAGCATCTGGGCGTCATCATAGAGGATGCGGTGGAAAGTCGTGCCCTTCGCCAGCTCCTCGAGACGCGACACCGCCCGCTTGTGGCGCAGCAGCGATTTCGGCGTCATCATGATCAGCGGCTTGCGGATCTCGCGGTGGAGCTGACGCCGCAGCACGTGGAAGTAGTTCGCCGGCGTGGTCGGATAGACCACCTGCATGTTGTCTTCGGCGCACATCTGCAAATAACGCTCGAGACGTGCCGAGGAGTGCTCCGGTCCCTGGCCCTCATAGCCATGCGGCAAGAGGCAGACGAGACCGGACATGCGCAGCCATTTGCGCTCGCCCGAGGAGATGAACTGGTCGAACACGACCTGCGCGCCGTTGGCGAAGTCGCCGAACTGGGCTTCCCACAGCGTCAGCGTGTTCGGCTCCGCGAGCGAATAGCCGTATTCGAAGCCGAGCACGGCCTCTTCAGACAGCAGCGAGTTGATGACCTCGTAATGGCCCTGCTCGGTGCCCAGATGGTTGAACGGCGTGTAGCGGCTCTCGTCTTCCTGGTCGATCAGGACGGAGTGACGCTGCGAGAACGTGCCGCGCTCGGAATCCTGTCCGGACAGGCGGACGTGATGGTGTTCGTGAAGCAGCGTGCAGAACGCCAGCGCCTCGCCGGTCGCCCAGTCGATGCCGACGCCGTTCTCGATCGCCCTGGCGCGATTTTCCAGAAAACGCTGAATGGTGCGGTGGACCCGGAAGCCGTCCGGCACCTTGGTGATCTTCCGGCCGATGTCTTTGAGGATTGGCAGGTCGACGCCGGTGACGCCGCGGCGCGCATCCTCTTCCTGGTCGGCGATCTTGAAGCCCGCCCATTTGCCGTCGAGCCAGTCGGCCTTGTTCGGCTTGTAGGACGTGCCGGCCTCGAACTCGGCATCGAGCCGGGCGCGCCAGTCGGCCTTGGCCTTGTCGACCTCGCCCTCGGTGATCACGCCTTCGCTGATCAGACGCCGCGAGTAGAGCTCCAGCGTCGAGGGATGGGCGGCAATCCTCTTGTACATCACCGGCTGGGTGAAGGCCGGCTCGTCGCCCTCGTTATGGCCATGCCTGCGGTAGCAGAACATGTCGATAACGACGGGCTTGTGGAATTTCTGCCGGAACTCGGTAGCAACCTTGGCCGCGAACACGACCGCTTCCGGATCGTCGCCGTTCACGTGGAAGATCGGCGCATCGATCATCTTCGCCACGTCTGACGGGTAGGGCGACGAGCGCGAGTAACGCGGATAGGTGGTGAAGCCGATCTGGTTGTTGACGATGAAGTGCACGGAGCCGCCGGTGCGGTAGCCCTTCAGGTCCGACAGACCGAAGCATTCGGCAACGACACCTTGGCCAGCGAACGCCGCGTCGCCGTGCATCAGCAGCGGCATGACGGAGATGCGCATATCCGGCGGATCGCCGTGCTGGTCCTGCTTGGCGCGGACCTTGCCGAGCACGACGGGATCGACGATCTCGAGATGCGAGGGGTTCGCCGTCAGCGACAGGTGGATGCGGTTGCCGTCGAACTCGCGGTCCGAGGAGGCGCCGAGGTGATACTTGACGTCCCCGGAGCCTTCGACTGCATCGGGATTGGCCGAGCCGCCCTTGAATTCGTGGAACAGTGCACGGTGCGGCTTGCCCATCACCTGGGTCAGCACGTTGAGGCGGCCGCGATGCGGCATGCCCAGCACGATCTCCTTCACGCCGAGATTGCCGCCACGCTTGATGATCTGCTCCAGCGCGGGAATCAGCGATTCACCGCCGTCGAGGCCGAAGCGCTTGGTGCCGGTGAACTTGGTGTCGCAGAATTTCTCGAAGCCTTCGGCTTCGATCAGTTTCATCAGGATGGCGCGGCGACCTTCGCGGGTGAACGAGATCTCCTTGTCCGGCCCCTCGATGCGCTCCTGGATCCAGGCCTTCTGCGCGGCATTGCTGATGTGCATGAACTCGACGCCGAGGGTCTGGCAGTAGGTGCGCTCGCAGATCGCGGTGATCTCGCGCAGCGTGCCGTATTCGAGACCGAGCACGTGATCGAGGAAGATCTTGCGGTCGAAATCGGCTTCGCTGAAGCCGTAGGTGCGCGGGTCGAGCTCTTCGCGATTGCGCGGGGCTTCGATGCCGAGCGGATCGAGCTTGGCATGGAAGTGGCCGCGCATGCGGTAGGAGCGGATCAGCATCAGGGCGCGGACGGAGTCGCGCGTGGCCTGGAGCAGGTCGGCGGAAGATAGGCCGCCCCCCTTGGCCTGCGCCTTGGCGGCGATCTTGTTGCCGACCGATTTCTCGACCTCGGCCCAGTTGCCGTCGAGAGCGGAGGTCAGCTCGTCTTGCGGGGTCAGCGGCCAGTTGGCGCGCTCCCAGGAAGGACCTTCGGCGTTCTTGCTGATGTCGCCGGGCTGGTCATTCAGGCTCTTGAAGAACTCCTGCCACTCGGGGTCGACCGAGGACGGATCCTTCTGGTAGCGGGCGTAGATTTCGTCGATGTAGGTGGCGTTGGTGCCCTGCAAAAAGGATGAGAGGGCAAAGGCTGCGTTCGCGTCCTGGCGAGACATACTGGAGTTCCTGGCGATTTCGGTTCGCGCATAACAAACGGCGCTGGCGCCGAGCTCCCGGCAGAGGCTCGGCGCGACAGGCACCCTTTACCCTATTTGCTGCGAAACTTCGCCCGGAAAAATACGAAGAAGTGAATTACCCCTTCAACTTTTCGGCAAGCGTATGACCAAGGCGTGCGGGCGACGGAGAGACCAGGATTCCGGCCGATTTCATCGCTTCGGTCTTGGAACCGGCGTCGCCCTTGCCGCCCGAGATGATCGCGCCGGCGTGGCCCATCCGGCGGCCGGGAGGTGCGGTGACACCGGCAATGAAGCCGACCATCGGCTTGTTGCGGCCGCGCTTGGCCTCGTCCTTGAGGAACTGGGCGGCGTCCTCCTCGGCGGAACCGCCGATCTCGCCGATCATGATGATCGACTCGGTCTTGGGATCGGCGAGCAGCATTTCCAGCACGTCGATGAACTCGGTTCCCTTAACCGGGTCGCCGCCGATGCCGACGGCAGTGGTCTGGCCGAGGCCCTCCTGGGAGGTCTGGAACACGGCTTCATAGGTCAAAGTGCCGGAGCGGGAGACGATGCCGACGCTGCCGGTCTTGAAGATGTTGGCCGGCATGATGCCGATCTTGCACTCGCCCGCGGTCATGACGCCCGGGCAGTTCGGCCCGATCAGGCGCGACTTGGAACCGATCAGCGAGCGCTTCACCCGCACCATGTCGACGACCGGAATGCCTTCGGTGATGCAGACGATCAGCGGAATCTCGGCATCGATGGCTTCGCAGATCGCGTCCGCCGCGCCCGGCGGGGGCACGTAGATCACCGACGCATCGGCGCCGGTCTTCTCACGCGCCTCGCGCACGGTATCGAACACCGGCAGGCCCAGATGCGTCGCGCCGCCTTTACCCGGCGAGGTGCCGCCGACCATCTTGGTGCCATAGGCAATCGCGGCCTCGGAATGGAAGGTGCCGTTCTTGCCGGTAAAGCCCTGGCAGATGACCTTGGTGTTCTTGTCGATCAGGATGGACATGAGGTCTGCTTTCGCGAACTAACGAGTGAGAGGTCAGTGGATGCGGCGGTAGACGCCGGTGAGCACGTCGGCCCAGCCTTCCGCGTCCGGCGAGAACTGGATCTTCAACGAATAGGAATTGTCGTCGATGATCTCGTAGACGTGGCGCGCATTGCCGCGGAGCGAGCCGCGCACCAGCGTCAGGGTCTTGCCGACCCAGCCGCCGGAGGCGGGCGAGGGCGGCGTGTAGCCGAGCGAGTCGTACCAGAACAATTTGTAGGTCCGATCGTCGCGGTCGTAGGTGAAGATGCCGTGAGTGGCGAAGACCTGCTTGCCGTCGCGCATCTGGACCGAGTCCTGGATCAGATAGAACCCGTTGAGCTCCAACCGCGCGACGACGTGAGAGGTGGCCGGTCCGCCCTCCGTCCAGCGCGACGGGAAGACCATCTCTTCACCATCCCATTCGCCGGCAAACGCGGCGAGGCGCGCGTGCTCGGGGAGCGGAGATGATGCGGCGAGATGGTCCTGGGCCATGACCTTAGCCTCCCTTGACGGCCTTCACGATCTTCTGCGCGGCGTCGTCGAGATTGTCGGCCGGCACCACATTCAGGCCGGATTCACGGATGATCTTCTTGCCGAGCTCGACATTGGTGCCTTCGAGGCGCACCACCAGCGGCACGCTGAGACCGACCTCGCGGACGGCGGCTGTGACGCCCTCGGCGATCACGTCGCACTTCATGATGCCGCCGAAGATGTTGACCAGAATGCCCTTCACGTTGGGGTCCGCGGTGATGATCTTGAAGGCGGCCGCGACCTTCTCCTTGCTGGCGCTGCCGCCGACGTCGAGGAAGTTGGCCGGCGACATGCCGTAGAGCTTGATGATGTCCATCGTCGCCATGGCGAGACCGGCGCCGTTGACCATGCAGCCGATGTTGCCGTCGAGGGTGACGTAGTTCAGGTCGTATTTCGACGCCTCGATTTCCTTGGCATCTTCCTCGGTCTCGTCGCGCAGGGCGAGCACCTCGGGATGACGGAACAGCGCGTTGTCGTCGAACGAGACCTTGGCGTCGAGCACGCGGAGCTGGCCCTGCTTGGTCACGACCAGCGGGTTGATCTCCAGCATCGACATGTCCTTGGCGACGAAGGCGGCGTAGAGCTGCGCGGTGAGCTTTTCGGCCTGCTTGGCGAGATCGCCTGATAGCTTCAGCGCCTTCGCCACCGTGCGGCCGTGATGGCCCATGACGCCGGTCGCGGGATCGACCGAGAAGGTGACGATCTTCTCAGGGCTGTTGTGCGCGACCTCCTCGATGTTGACGCCGCCCTCGGTCGACACCACGAAGGAGACGCGCGAGGTCTCGCGATCGACCAGGATCGAGAGGTAGAATTCCTTGTCGATGTCGGAGCCGTCCTCGATGTAGAGGCGGTTGACCTGCTTGCCGGCGGGACCGGTTTGCACGGTCACCAGCGTCGCGCCCAGCATCTGCTTGGCGAATTCGGAGACCTCGGCGGCCGACTTGGCGATGCGGACGCCGCCCTTGTCGCCGGCGCTGGCTTCCTTGAATTTGCCTTTACCGCGGCCGCCGGCATGGATCTGGCTCTTCACGACCCAGACCGGACCCGGCAGCGCCTTGGCGGCGGCTTCCGCGTCGGCCGGCTTGAGGACGGGCACGCCCTTGGAAATTGGCACGCCGAACTCATTCAGCAGCGCTTTGGCCTGGTACTCATGAATATTCATATGGTCGCTCCCTGAACCCGCGGGCGGTGACCTCAAGGGCCCACCTCAGTCTTGTGGCTGGCATACCATATACCACAGGAACTGCAACCCGGATTCTTTGACTTCGAGATCTCTGGACTGCCGAACCGGAAAGCCCGGCACGATGCGCGGGCCCCGGAAACGGAACCGCCGAAGACCGGTTTTCGGACTTCGGCGGGAATTGCTGGCGCTTAGCGGCCGAGAAGATCGGGGGCGATCTTCTTGCAGGCGGCGACGAGGCCCTGCACCGCGCCGACCGACTTGTCGAAGGCCTCGCGGTCCTTGCCGGCGAGTTCGATCTCGACCACACGCTCGACGCCCTTGGAGCCGATCACGACGGGCACGCCGACATACATATCCTTCACGCTGTACTCGCCGTTCAGGTAGGCGGCGCAGGGCAGCACACGCTTCTTGTCCTTCAGATAGCTCTCGGCCATGGCGATCGCGGACGCCGCCGGGGCGTAGAAGGCCGAGCCGGTCTTGAGCAGATTGACGATCTCGGCGCCGCCGTTGCGGGTGCGGTCGACGATCTCGTCGAGACGCGCCTGCGAGGTCCAGCCCATCTTGACGAGGTCGGGCAGCGGGATGCCGGCGACGGTGGAGTACTTCACCAGCGGCACCATGGTGTCGCCATGGCCGCCGAGCACGAAGGCGGTGACGTCCTCGACGGAGACGTTGAACTCATCGGCCAGGAAGTAGCGGAAGCGTGCCGAATCCAGCACGCCGGCCATGCCGACGACCTTCTTGTGCGGCAAGCCCGAGGCCTTCTGCAGTGCCCAGACCATCGCGTCGAGCGGGTTGGTGATGCAGATGACGAAGGCGTCGGGGGCGTACTTCTTGATGCCGGCGCCGACCTGCTCCATGACCTTGAGGTTGATGGAGAGGAGGTCGTCGCGGCTCATGCCGGGCTTGCGCGGCACGCCGGCGGTGACGATGCAGACCTTTGCGTTGTCGAGCGCCTCGTAGGAGTTCGCACCGGCATAATGCGCGTCAAAACCGTCGACCGGGGAGGACTGCGCAATGTCGAGCGCCTTGCCCTGCGGCACACCCTCGGCGATGTCGAACATCACGACGTCGCCCAGTTCTTTCAGGCCGATGAGGTGAGCCAGCGTTCCGCCGATCTGACCGGAGCCAATCAAAGCAATCTTGTCGCGCGCCATGTGAGCCTGTCCTTTAGACACGTAAGGAGGGAAAACTGAGACGGGTGGTTATCCCTTTCGCCTCCCCCGTTCAAGTCGGTGGATGCCCAATTGTCGAGCTTGCCGCGATTCCGGCCAGCAGCCTCTAAGCCGTCATTCCGGGGCGCCTGCGCCATTGCGCGGGCGAACCCGGAATCTCGAAATTGTAGCGCGAGATTCCGGGTTCGCGCTGGCGCGCGCCCCGGAATGACCGGAGGATAGAAATAGGACTTAAGTCTCTACCAGACCCTTGGTCGAGCCGCTGGCGGTGGAATCTTTGCGGCCGTGAGGCAACGCCAGATAGGATTCCGAGCTCATCTCGATCAGGCGTGACGCGGTCCGGTTGAACTCGTTGGCCTCGTTGCCTTCGGTCGCAAGGTACAGCGCGATCGGGTTGGCATCGGCCGAGGCCATCAGCTTCACCGCATTGTCATAGAGCGTGTCGATCAGCGTGATGAAGCGCTTGGCGGCGTTGCGCTGAGAGACGTCCATCACTGGAATATGGTCGACCAGGATGGTGTGATAGTCCTGCGCGAGCCTGAGGTAGTCCGATGCCCCAAGCGGCTTCTCGCAGAGATCGGCGAACGAGAATCGCGCGATGCCATGGGCCGAGCATGGTACGTGCAGGATGCGTCCCTTGATTGAGATGTCGCGCGGCTTGCATCTGGCGCCGCCGCTCATCTTCGACCAGGCGCGGTCGAGCGCGGCATCCGCATCGGCATCTGCCGGTGTCAGCCACATCGGCACGCCCTGAAGCTTCTCCAGGCGGAAATCGGTGCGCGCGTCGAGCCGCGCAACGTCCATGTGATCGGTGATCTGCTTGATGAAGGGCAGGAACAGCGACCGGTTCAGGCCGCCCTTGTAGAGATCGTCGGGCGCGACGTTCGAGGTCGCGACCACGACGGTGCCGAGCTCGAACAATTTTGCGAACAGACGGCCGAGGATCATCGCGTCGGCGATGTCGGTGACGTGGAATTCGTCGAAGCAGAGCAGCCAGCTCTCCTCGAAGATCGCACTCGCGGTTAGCGCGATGACGTCGCCGTCGGCGATCTCGCCGCGCGCGATGCTCTGGCGATAATCGTAGATGCGCTCATGCGCCTCCGCCATGAACTCGTGGAAATGCGCGCGGCGCTTGTGCTCGACCGAGGAATGCTGAAAGAACAGGTCCATCAGCATGGTCTTGCCGCGGCCGACCTCGCCATGGATGTAGAGTCCGCGCGGCGCCTCGTCCTTGTCGCTGCTGAACAGGCGGCTGAGCAGACCCTGCTTGCGCGCGGGCTTGTAAGCCGCGAGCCGCTGGTCGAGCGCTGCATAGGCTTCGGCGATTTCGGCCTGCGCGGCATCAGGCTCGATCGCCCCGGAGGCGATCTGGGCTTGATAGGCTTCGCGGAATGAGGAACTGGGGGTCGAGAGCATGGCCCTTTCCGCCAGAGAAGGACGGAAATTGCAAGCCGTGAATTGGTGGACGGGGTATGCGGATTCGTGTCCCGGACGCGCTGGGCCGGGACCCACTGTTTCGTTCATCGCCAAATTTCGTTCAACGCGGAGCGCGGGGCCCCGGCTCTACGGCCGGGGCACAAGAGCGACCTACGCACACAGCTCGTAGGCGTCCTCGACGACATACGGGCCGCCGCCGGTGGAGGCGCGGGATGAGAAGAGAACAAAACGCTCCGCCATGAACGCCTTGCTCGGGAAGTAGCCGCGCAGCGAGAGATAGTCGGCAACGTCGCGATCGGAGGCGTCGTGCAGCCGGGCCAGCGTGACATGCGGGATGAACTTGCGGCCTTCAGGGTCGAGACCGATCCGCTGCATCATCCGTTCGAGCTCGGCCTGCAATTCCATCAGCGGCTTGCTCGGCGCGATCGTCGCAACGACTGCCCGCGGTTTGCGGCCGCCAAAACTCGTGAGGCCCTGCACCTTCACCTCGAACGGCTTGCGGTCGACGCGAAACAGCATCGAGGCGATCTCGTTGGCGGAGACACCGTCGATATCGCCGATGAAGCGCAAGGTGACGTGATAATTTTCGGGATCGATCCAGCGGGCGCCGGGAAGGCCGCCCCTCAAGTTGGAAAGCGACTGGCCGATCTCGGCCGGAATTTCCAGACCCGTGAACAAACGCGGCATCGTTTCGCACTCCCGATGCTTGGGTACAGCCCTCAAGGCAAGGACGGTATCCAAATTAGAGCCGGCGACGAATCACCGGTACCCTGATTCCTATCGCAGTTGTGTGACTCTGCGAAGCTTGGCCAACCTCACCCCGGTAAAACCCTGGGAATTACGGTTAGCATTGCCTGCTTTTCAACGCCGTTGCTCAGCGATCGTGCCAATGAATGCCTCCACCGTAGGCATGATCCTGTCGACGATGATGTCGACGCCGCCCGCGGTCGGATGGATGCCGTCGGCTTGGTTGAGCTTGGCGTCGGCGGCGACGGCGTCGAGAAAGAACGGATAGAGCGGCACGTCGAATTTCTTCGCCAGATCCGGATAAATCGAATTGAAGCGCGCGGCATAATCTGCGCCGTAATTCGGCGGCGCCAGCATGCCGCACAGCATCACCGCGATCTTGCGTCCCTTGAGCCGCTGGATGATGTCGCTGAGCGCGGCGCGCGTCAAATCGGGATCGATGCCCCGCAACGCGTCGTTGGCGCCGAGTTCGACGATGACGCCCTCGGTTCCTTCAGGCACCGACCAGTCCAGCCGATCGCGGCCGCCGGAGGAGGTGTCGCCGGACACCCCGGCATTGACCATGTCGACCGTTATGCCTTTGGCTTGCAAGGCTTTTTGGAGTTTCGTCGGGAATGCCTCCTGGGCCGGCAGGCCGAGACCAGCGCTCAAGGAATCGCCCAGCACGACGAGCTTGATCGGCTTCTGCCCCCCGGCCGAAGCCGTCGTGACGACCGTCATCAAAGCGAGCATCAACACGGCTATGTGCATGAACAATCCGTAACGCCTCTCGACCGCGCCAGCGGAGTTGCCATATGACCGGACCATGGACACTCGCATCGAAACCTCTTCGCTCGCCGGCACCGCGCCGGACACCATCGCCATCTCCAACGTCAATCTCTCATTGGGCACGGGTGCGGCACGCGTTCACATCCTCAAGGATATCAGCCTGCGTGTGGGCCGCAGCGAAACGATCGGCCTGATCGGCCCGTCAGGCTCGGGCAAATCCACGCTGCTGATGGTGATGGCCGGGCTGGAGCGTCCTGATAGCGGAGAGGTGGTGGTCAATGGTACGCCTTTCAATGCCCTCGACGAGGACGCGCTGGCCCGCTTCCGCGGCCGCCAGGTCGGCATCGTCTTCCAATCCTTCCATCTGATCCCGACCATGACGGCGCTGGAGAACGTTGCGGTGCCGCTCGAGCTCGCCGGCAATCCGGACGCCGCCAGGCGTGCGGCGCAGGAGCTGCAATCGGTCGGGCTCGGCGATCGATTGCATCATTATCCGACGCAGCTTTCCGGCGGCGAGCAGCAGCGCGTTGCGCTCGCGCGCGCGCTGGCGCCCGATCCCGCCATCCTCGTCGCCGACGAGCCGACCGGCAATCTGGATGAGGCCACCGGACAGCAGATCGTCGATCTCCTGTTCAGCAAGCATGCCGAGCGCGGCATGACGCTGGTGCTGGTCACGCACGATTCCTCGCTCGCGCACCGCTGCGATCGCGTGATCCGCCTGCGCTCCGGGCGCATCGACACCCAGACTGCGCCGGCATGAGCACGGCTGCCGAACCGTTGGCGAGGCCTAATGGCGTCGCGCTCTCGCTGCGCTACGCATTGCGCGAATTGCGCGGCGGCCTGCGCGGCTTCTACGTCTTCATCGCCTGCATCGCGCTCGGCGTGATGGCGATCGCCGGCGTCGGCTCGGTCTCGGCGAGCCTCTCCGACGGTCTTGCCCGCGAAGGCCGCACCCTGCTCGGCGGCGACGTTTCGTTCGTGCTGTTCCAGCGCGAGGCCAAGCCGGAAGAAGTCGCCTTCCTGCGCTCGCGCGGCACCGTGTCGACCGCCGCGACCTTGCGCGGCATGGCGCGCTCGACGGACGGCAAGCTGGCGCTGGTCGAGATGAAGGCGGTCGACGACAGCTATCCGATGCTCGGCCAGCTGAAACTTGCGCCGCCGCTGCCGATGTCCGAGCTGCTGGCGATGCGCGACGGCGCGTTCGGCGCTGCCGCCGATCCGACGCTGCTGGCGCGGCTGTCGCTCAAGACCGGCGACCGCGTCACCATCGGCTCGGCGACGTTCGAGATCCGCAGCACCGTCGAGGCCGAACCGGACAAGCTCGCCGGCGGCATCGGCTTCGGCCCGCGCTTCCTGATCAGCGAGGCGGGCCTGCACGCCACCGGCCTGATCCAGCCGGGCAGCCTGGTTCGCTGGGTCTACCGGGTGAAGCTGCCTGACGCCGCCAACAACGAACGCGCCACCGAGACTTTCATCACCGATGCGCGCAATGCCGCGCCGCAGGCCGGCTGGGAGATCCGCAGCCGCTCCAACGCCTCGCCGCAGCTCGAGCGCAACATCAATCGTTTCACCCAATTCCTAACGCTGGTCGGGCTCGCCGCGCTGCTGGTCGGCGGCGTCGGGGTTGCCAATGCCGTGAAGAGTCATATCGACCGGAAGCTCGAGGTGATCGCGGCCTTCAAAGCCGTCGGCGCCACGGGCCGCGACGTGTTCGGCATCTATCTCGCGCAGGTGATCCTGCTCGCTGCGATCGGCTCGGCGATCGGCCTTGCGCTCGGCGCCGCGATGCCCTTCGCCATCGTCGGCCTGTTCGGCAAGCTGTTGCCGCTGCCGGTCGTGCCGGCCGTGCATGCCGACGAGCTCGCGTTGTCCTTCATCTATGGCCTGCTCACCGCGCTGGCCTTCGGCCTCTGGCCGCTCGGCCGCGTCCACGACGTGCCCGTGGCCGCGCTGTTCCGCGACACCATCAGCTCCGAATGGCACCGGCCGCGCCTGGGCTACCTCGTGTTCATGGGCGTTGTGATCGTCCTGCTCGTTGCCGTCGTGATCGGTCTCTCATTCGACAAGCGCATCGCCGCGGTGTTCGTGGCGTCCTCCATCGTCGTGTTCGCCCTGCTGCGCGGCATCGCCGCCTTGCTGATGGCCATCGCTCGGCGGCTGCCGCGAACGCAGCTGCCGATGCTGCGGCTCGCCATCGCCAACATCCACCGGCCGGGCGCGCTGACGCCGTCCGTCGTGCTGTCGCTGGGGCTCGGGCTCGCCGTGCTTGTCACCATCACCCAGATCGACGGCAATTTGCGTCGGCAGTTTCTGGCCGCGCTCCCCGATCAGGCGCCATCGTTCTTCTTCATCGACATCCCGAGCGCGCAAGCCGAGCAGTTCGACGGTTATCTGCGCCAGATCGCTCCCGGCGCCAAGGTCGAGGACGTGCCGATGCTGCGCGGCCGCATCGTCGGCGCGCGCGGGTTGCGCGCCGAGGAGCTCAAGCCCTCCACCGATTCCGAATGGGTGCTGCAGAGCGACCGTGGCCTGACCTACACCGGCGAGCTGCCGAAGGGTTCCAAGGTGGTCGAGGGCGAATGGTGGAGCGCCGACTATTCCGGCCCGCCGCTGGTCTCGATGGAAAAGAAGATTGCTGACGGTCTCGGCCTCAAGCTTGGCGACGAGGTCGTGGTCAACGTGCTCGGCCGCGACATCCCGGCTAAAATCGGCAATCTGCGCACCATCGACTGGCAGGGCCTCGGTATCAACTTCGTCCTTGTGTTCTCGCCCAACGCCTTCAAGGGCGCGCCGCATACCCATATCGCAACGTTGACTGAAGCCGACGGCAATGCTGCGGGCGACGGCCAGATCATCAAGCAGGTGGCGGATGCCTATCCGATGGTGACCAGCGTGCGCGTGCGCGAGGTGATGGAGACGGTCGGCTCGGTGGTGACCAACCTGGCGCTGGCGATCCGCGGCGCCAGCGCCGTGACCCTGATCTCGGCGATCCTGGTGCTCGGCGGGGCGCTCGCCGCTGGTCATCGCCACCGGGTCTATGATGCGGTGATCCTGAAGACGCTGGGCGCGACGCGGCTGCGGCTGCTCGGCGCCTATGCACTCGAATACCTCCTGATCGGGCTCGCCACCGCCTTGTTCGGCGTGATCGCCGGCAGCATCGCGGCCTGGATGATCGTGACGCGGCTGATGACGCTGAGTTTCGTCTGGCAGGCCGGCAGCGCGGCCGGCGTGGTCGCGGCCGCGCTCGTCGTCACGGTCGGGCTCGGGCTCGCCGGCACGTTGCTGGCATTGAACAAAAAGCCCGCGACGGTGTTGCGGAATTTGTGACAAAAGGTAGCGGCTGACCGCGCGGGAGCGGAATCGCACGATTCCTGCGGTTAACCACGTCCTCCCGTCAGGATTGTGGCCGAGGGCGACATTCGGCCGCGCGTGGACGGTTGCGGTGAATGTGTTAGTTTCCCACATATCGAGTGGGTTCGGAGCCCCGATTGTGAGCCAGAATTTAGTCGGCTGGCATCGGTATCCGAGATAGAACTGACGAACCGGCGGCATGGCGACCCTCGTGCCGGACCGGACCAACCAACGGGAATTCGACCATGTCGGACCTAGACCGTAACTACGCTTCTCCTTTCGGCAGGGCCGCCGGGCGTGTTGACGCCGCGACGGTCGATGCCGGCCTGCGCGCCTATATGCTGCGCATCTACAATTACATGAGCATTGGCCTGGCCATCACGGGCCTGGCGGCGCTCGGCGTCTACATGGCCGCCGTGACGGATGTCCCGACGCCGGAAGCCGTCCGCGTCGGCAAGCTGTTCCTGACGCCGTTCGGCTACGCGATGTTCGTGAGCCCCCTGAAGTGGCTGTTCATGCTGGCGCCGCTCGCGATGGTGTTCGTGATCTCGGCGGGCATCAACCGTCTGGCACCCTCGACTGCCCAGATCCTGTTCTGGGTTTTCTCGGCGCTGATGGGCATCTCGCTGTCGTCGATCTTCCTGGTGTTCACGCACACCTCGATCGTGCGGGTGTTCTTCATCACCGCAGCCACCTTCGGTGCGCTGAGCCTCTACGGCTACACCACCAAGCGTGACCTGACTGGCATGGGCTCGTTCCTGTTCATGGGCCTGATCGGCATCGTCATCGCGAGCCTGGTCAACCTGTTCCTGGCGAGCTCGATGCTGCAGTTCATCGTGTCGGTGGTCGGCGTGCTGGTGTTTGCGGGCCTCACCGCCTGGGATACCCAGCGGCTGAAGAACGACTACATCTACGGCTACGCCTCGGCCGGCGGTGACATCGCAGAGCGTGCGGCCATCACCGGCGCGCTATCGCTGTACCTGAACTTCATCAACCTGTTCACGCTGCTGTTGCAGCTCCTCGGCCAGCGCGATTAAGCGATAGGCTGAGAGAACGACATCAGCCCCGGCCGAAAGGCCGGGGTTTTTGTTTGGGGCAGATGTCGTCACATACCCGGTGTCGTCGCCCGCCACCGGGTCTCGCCTTTGGCGGGCCCGATGACGGGCTCCGGCGGGCGATCCAGTATCCAGAGACGTTCGTGATAAGCCGAGGAGCCGCGGCGTACTGGATGCCCCGCCCCCGTGCGCAATTGCGCACTAGGCGGGGCATGACAGCGGAGAAGATCGAGGCTGCTGCGCCTGCAATGACGGCTGGGAAGCAGCCCTGCCCTCTTCCAGCGGCCGCGGGAAGGCTCTAATCTTGCCGCCATGTCCGCACCCGAAATCAGGCCCGCGCTCGAGGCCGATCTTCCCGCCATCACCGCCATTTACCAGCAGGCCGTCCGCGAGGGCACCGCGACGTTCGAGTTGGAGCCGCCCGATGTTGCCGAGATGACGCGCCGCTATCGCGCACTGATCGACGGCGGCTATCCCTATTTCGTGGCGATCCTTGATCGTCGCGTCGCCGGCTATGCCTATGCCGGTGCCTACCGGCCGCGGCCGGCCTACCGCTTCACGGTGGAGAATTCGATCTATCTCGATCCCTCGTTCCACCGCCGCGGTGTCGGCTCTCTGCTGCTGGAGCGGCTGATCACCGAATGCGAGGCGCGCGGCTTTCGGCAGATGATCGCGGTGATCGGCGATTCCGCCAATGCCGGCTCGATCGGCGTTCACGCCAAGAGCGGCTTCAAGATGATCGGCACGCATCCCAATGTCGGGCTGAAATTCGGCCGCTGGCTCGATACGGTGATGATGCAGCGCGCCCTCGGCGAGGGTGCAAGCACGGTGCCGGGGAAGTAGGCGCGTTGCGCCCACCCGACGCCGCCTACACCACCGCCAGCTTGCGATCGATCACCAGCAGCACGCGCTCGAGCTCGTGACCGCGGCGCAGGATCAGGCCGGTCGCCGAGATCACGCTGTACATGCCCTGCTTGCGCGCGAGCCGCGGGTCCTTCTCGATGCGATAGATCGGCACTTCCGAGGCGCGGCGATAGACCGAGAACACGGCGCGGTCCTTCAGGAAGTCGATGGCGTAGTCGCGCCACTCGCCGTCGGCGACCATGCGGCCATAGAGATTGAGAATCCGGTGCAGTTCGAGGCGGTTGAACGTCACCCGGTTCGGCAGCGGCGTCGCAGCGGCGGGGCGCGTCGCCGCGCGCTGCTCGCTCGGAGCGGCATCCTCCGACATCAGACTCATGGGAAGCGCCTCCTGATCGCGCGACATGACCCCGCATCCCCGAAGACCGTCCCGGGAACTGCGCTCATGACAATTGCATGATCGCGCCAACCGTACCGCGCCGCAAGGGGCTCCCTTGCTCAACCAATGGAATCGGTTGCGGATCCGAACACACGCAGCGGTGGAACTCTGTCGCGGCAAACCGTCACGGCATCGTTAGCAGGAATCATAGTATCGCCGCTTTTCCGCCTAGCGACTGCCGCCCTGCATTGCGAAAAGACTTACGTGCGTTGACCCGGTCCTTCGGTTCCGGATTCCTCAGCCCCCAGCCCCCCGGGGTCGACAGGATCGGGTCTGTACGCACGGCAAGGAGGGCCAACGCAAGTTGGTCCTTTTTTGTTTGGATCGGGATGTTCCTGGTCCTGCGAACTTGTCTCTGATTCGCACTCTATGATCCGCACAAAAGCTGTCTCTCCTCATCCTGAAGGCCGCGCTCTTGCGCGGCGTCTCGAAGGATGGAGGCCCATTGCATCAGCGGGGGGCCTTTCATGGTTCGAGACGCGCGCAAGGGCGCGCTCCTCACCATGAGGATTGAAAGCAGAGTACGACGCCAAGAAATCAGTGCAGCGACGTGTACGCCGCGCCCAGCATCGGGCCCGGCTTCTCTCGGCTGCCATCCTGGACATAGACCACCGCGCCGTCGACGCCATCGCGCGTGAGATTCTCGATCGGCACCGTCCAGCTTTCCGGACGGCCGGTCCAGTCGCCGACCTTCAGCAGGTTGCGTACGACGTTGTGATAGGTGACCTGCTGTCCGCGATTTTCGCCGCGGGTGATCGTGATGGGCACCGACTTGGCGATCGAGCAGATCCAGACCTCGCCATGCGAGACCGTGGGCTCGTTGCTCCCGGCCACCGAGACGTTGATCTGCTTGCCCGCAAGCGACATCGTCACCGGCACGCTCATCACTCCCGTGCCCTTGTCGGTCTTACCGATTGCATTCTCGATGCCGGTCCGATCGCTGCCGATGACATGGGTCGAGCCATTGACGACGACCTGCGGCGTGTAGACCTCACGGTCGCCGCGCACGCGCGAGTAGGCACGCTGCCGTGCAGAGAAGCGTGAATCCGCCAGCGTGTCCTTCCAGCCGAGATAGTCCCAATAGTCGATCGGCATGCTCAACGCGATGACCGAGGGATCTTTGGACAGATCGCCGATGATCTTGTCGGCGGGCGGACAGGACGAGCAACCCTGCGAGGTAAACAATTCGACAACGGCGCGGGGATCAGCCTCGGCGGGGCGGATGACGGCGACGATCGCACAGATGCCGAGAGCACCCGACCAGAGGGCACTGGACCAACGTGAAACCGGATGAGAAGCCGTCATTGTTGTCATGTCGAACGCCGCACACCATTGCTTGTGAGAGGGAATCTTATCGCCTGATGGTCACCGTAGTCTTACGGGGCGCGGCACATTCGTCCTTCCAGGCAACCGTCCAGGAGGAGGTTTTCCACCGGCCGGGCCCATCCGAAACGTGCCGCAAACGCGCGAAGGCGGCCTTTTGATAGGCCGCCTTCGTTCAGGCTTCTACTCACTTCGCAGTGAGCCATCGTTCACAAATCCGCGCTTAGGCCGCGAGCTTGCGCAGCACGTAGTGCAGAATGCCGCCGTTGCGGTAGTAGTCGAGCTCGTCCAGCGTATCGATGCGGCAAAGCAGCGAAACGCGCTGCAATGAACCGTCGCCGGAGACGATCTCGGCGGTCAGCTTCTGGCGCGGCTTGAGGTCGCCGACGAGGCCGCGCAGCGTGACCTTCTCGTCGCCCTTGAGACCCAGCGACTGCCACGAGGTGCCCTCCTCGAAGGTCAGCGGCAGCACGCCCATGCCGACCAAGTTCGAGCGGTGGATGCGCTCGAAGCTCTGGCAAATCACCGCGCGAACGCCGAGCAGGCGCGTGCCCTTTGCGGCCCAGTCGCGCGAGGAGCCGTTGCCATATTCGGCGCCGGCGAACACCACCAGCGGCACCTTCTCTTCCTGGTACTTCATCGCGGCGTCGTAGATCGACATCTGCTCGCCGTCGGGCCAGTGCTTGGTCAGACCGCCTTCCGGAATGTTGCCGTCGGCGCCCTTCAGCATGAAGTTCTTGATGCGAATGTTGGCGAAGGTGCCGCGCATCATGACTTCGTGGTTGCCGCGGCGCGTGCCGTACTGGTTGAAGTCGGCAGGGCGCACCTGGTGCTCGCTGAGATATTTGCCCGCGGGCGAGGTGAGCTTGATCGAGCCGGCCGGCGAGATGTGGTCGGTGGTGATCTTGTGGCCGAACATGGCGAGGATGCGCGCCTCGACGATGTCGGTGACCGGCTCCGGCTCCTTCTTCATGCCGTCGAAATATGGCGGGTTCTGCACGTAGGTCGAGCTCATGTTCCAGCGATAGGTCTCGCTCTCGACCGTCTTGATCTTGCGCCAGTTGGTGTCGCCCTTGAACACGTCGGCATACTTCTTCTTGAAGATCGACGCGGTCACGAACCTCTTCATGAAGGCGTTGATTTCTTTCGTCGTCGGCCAGATGTCCTTCAGGTACACCGCCTTGCCGTCCTTGCCTTCGCCGAGCGGCTCGGTGGCGAGGTTCTTGGTCACGCTGCCCGCGAGCGCGTAGGCGACGACCAGCGGCGGCGAGGCCAGATAGTTCGCCTGCACGTCCGGCGAGACGCGGCCCTCGAAATTGCGGTTGCCGGAGAGCACGGCGGCCGCGACGATGCCGTTGTCGTTGATCGACTTCGAGATCTCCTCCGGCAGCGGACCGGAATTGCCGATGCAGGTGGTGCAGCCGAAGCCGACCAGGTTGAAGCCGACCTTGTCGAGGTCGGCCTGAAGGCCGGAATTGGCGAGATATTCCGCGACTACCTGGCTGCCCGGGGCAAGCGAGGTCTTCACCCACGGCTTCGCCTTGAGGCCCTTCGCTGCCGCATTGCGTGCGAGCAGGCCGGCCCCGATCAGGACGCTCGGATTCGAGGTGTTGGTGCACGAGGTGATCGCGGCGATCACGACGTCGCCATGGCCGAGATCGAAATTCTTGCCTTCGACGGGGAAGCGCTTCGCAGGCTCCTCGGCCTTCTTGTACTCGCTGCTGAGCGCGAGCGAAAAGCCTTCCGCGACCGTGGGCAGCGCAATGCGGCCTTCGGGGCGCTTCGGGCCGGCCAGCGACGGCACGACGTCGCCGAGGTCGAGCGTCAGCGTTTCCGTGAACAGCGGGTCGGGCGATTTGGCGGTGCGGAAGAGCCCTTGCGCCTTCGCATAGGCCTGCACCAGCGCAACGCGCGCCGAGGCCCGGCCGGAGGTCTTGAGATAGTCGAGCGCGGCGGCGTCGACCGGGAAGAAGCCGCAGGTCGCGCCATACTCAGGGGCCATGTTGGCGATGGTCGCCTTGTCGGCGACGGAGAGATGGTCGAGACCGGGGCCGAAGAACTCGACGAACTTGCCGACGACGCCGAGCTTGCGCAGCATCTGCGTCACGGTCAGCACAAGGTCGGTCGCGGTGACGCCCTCCTTCAGCGCGCCCTTCAGCTTGAAGCCGACGACGTTGGGCAGCAGCATCGACAGCGGCTGGCCGAGCATGCAGGCTTCCGCCTCGATGCCGCCGACGCCCCAGCCGAGCACGGCCAGGCCGTTGACCATGGTGGTGTGGGAATCGGTGCCGACCAGCGAGTCGGGATAAGCGACCTCGAAGGTGCCGGTCTTCTTGCCGACCGTCATCTTTTCCTTCTTGGTCCAGACCGTCTGGGCCAGATATTCCAGATTGACCTGGTGGCAGATGCCGGTGCCGGGCGGCACGACGGAGAAGTTCGAGAACGCCTTCTGGCCCCACTTCAGGAACTCATAGCGCTCCTGATTCTGCTTGTATTCCTCGGTGACGTTCTTGCCGAAAGCCTTGTTGTCGCCGAAGAAGTTCACGATCACGGAATGGTCGATGACGAGATCGACGGGGACCAGCGGATTGATCTTCTCCGGCTCGCCGCCGAGCTTCTGCATCGCGTTGCGCATCGCGGCGAGGTCGACCACCGCGGGCACGCCGGTGAAGTCCTGCATCAGGACGCGCGCCGGGCGGAATGCGATCTCATGCTCCAGCGACTTCTTGCGCAGCCATTTCGAGACGGCGACGATGTCTTCTTTCTTGACCGAGCGGCCGTCCTCGTTGCGCAGCAGGTTCTCGAGCAGGACCTTCATCGAATAGGGAAGTTTCGAAATTCCCTTCAGACCATTCTTCTCGGCCGTGGGCAGGCTGTAATAGACATAGGTCTTGGCGCCGACCTTGAGGGTCTTTTTGCATTTGAAGCTGTCGAGCGAGGTCATGTAGGAATCCCAATTGCTAGTTATACCCGGCAGGGTATTTTAACACCGTCAGCGTATCAGGCTGGGCCGCTTGCAGGGGCAGGTTGAGTTGCTGCATCAAGTAGTTCCGGGCTTATAGAAGCTTTCTAACCGCGCCGCCACAGCCACAATCGTGCCGCAGCAATTCGCGAGCCAAAAATTCCCATGCGCTACCCCAAGATTTCCTGAGGCCCGGCTTTGAGCGGGTTGAAACGAAGCGAGATGCGGCTTTCCGGCAGCGGACTCAGATGCGTGCGGGGCGGACGCGAGGTGTTCGCCAGCCTCGATTTTGCGGCCGCCTCGGGCGAAGCCCTGGCGGTCGTCGGCCGCAACGGATCGGGCAAGACTTCGCTGCTGCGGCTGATCGCCGGCCTGCTCATTCCGGCCGGCGGGACGATCGCGCTGGACGGGGGCGATGGCGAGCTGACGCTGCCGGAGCAGTGCCATTATCTCGGCGATCGCGATGCACTGAAGCCGGCGCTGAGTGTGACGGAAAATCTGGCATTCTGGGCTGATTTTCTCGGCGGCGAGCGCTGCGATGCCGCCGAGAGCCTCACCAAGGTCGGCCTCGACCACGCCACCCACCTGCCGGCCGCCTTCCTCTCCGCGGGCCAGCGCCGCCGGTTGTCATTGGCCCGGCTGCTGACGGTGCGCCGCCCGGTCTGGCTGCTGGACGAGCCGACCACGGCGCTGGATGCCGGCGGTCAGAACATGTTTTCCGGATTGATGCGAGAGCACTTGGCAAGCGGCGGCCTCATCATCGCCGCCACCCACGCCCCGCTGGGGATCGACTCGCGCGAGCTGCGGATCGGGGGTATGGCGTGATCGGACCCGACCCTCAGCTTTCCGAGCGGCTGGGCACGGCTCTCTCCATTCCCTCCCCCCTTGTGGGGGAGGGTCCGGGAGGGGGGTGCCACACGGCGCGGCCTTTCGGTTCTAGCGTTGAAGTGGCGAGCGCTCTGTTGCCCGCAGTTCGCTTCCGACGAGCATCCCGCCCGGGGCTACCCCCCTCC
>NZ_JADPKH010000148.1:0-1197 GCF_023073835.1 Bradyrhizobium sp. 153
CAGGGCTATCGCATGTGGCCGAGGAGCTCAAAAAGAAAGGCATCGTTCCACCCGGCGCGCTTGAGCTTGAGGCGCAAGGAGATGGTGGTGTCAGGGTGAGCCCTGGCCACGTTGAGGGCAAGTCTTCTGAGTACGGCAAGGTTGGCCGGGCCGTTGTCTTTGCGGTTGCGGGCCAGATCCTCGTCGAGGATGACGTCGAGCGGCCAGTGCAGGCCATTTTCGATGGTCCAATGGGTGCGAACGATGCGCAGAACCTCCGTGCGGCTGTAATTTTGGCTCATCAGGAAGTAGCGCTCGACGGTTTTATCCTTGCCGCGCTTGCTGCGGATCCGCGCGACGGCTGTGAGGCCAGGGAAGTTGTGCGTCTTCTCCATGTCCTTGACCGGCACGACAAGCGCACTGCGCTTTTCCTTGCGCCCATGGTCTGCATCGGTGGTCGTAACCGGCTTCTTGCCCTTGCGCGCCGCTGCAGCAATCGCCGCCTTGGCGTCGGCCAGCAGAGCGGGTTGGTTGTCCTTGACCGCCAGCACGTAATCGCCGCCCCGCGCCACGATCTGCTTGGCCATTTCGCGATGACAGTGCAGCGCATCGGCCGTCACGATGCACCCCTTGAGTTGCAGAAGTTCGAGCAATTGCAAGGCACCGGCGGCTTCGTTGTTGTTCGGCGCCAGAACATTGGCCTGCCATGCGTGTCTGAGCCGCCCACGCCGTCACCATGACCGGCGGCATGTGGCTTTTGCCGCGCTCGTAGCCACGCCGCAGCGCCTTGCCATCCAGGGCGATCACGCCTTGCGGCCGTGCGATCTTCGCGCCTTCGGCGAAGGCTTCCATAAAGCGCCGGAACGCCGTCTCGAACGCCTTTGGATCGAGCATGCGGAACACACGACTGAACGTGTCGTGGCTCGGCAGCCCATGCTTGAGCACCAGCACGTCCTGCCAAAGATAGGCCTTCAGCCGTGCAAACAGCGCCATGTCTGTGCAACTCGTCGCTCCGCACAACGTCGCCATCAGCGCAATGAACAAAAGCTCTGTCAGATCATGCAGCGCATTGTCCGCCCGCGGGTCGGGCAGATCTTCGAAGCACTCCGAGAATCGATCCATCGGCCGCTCCTTCCAACTCAGGAGCCACCTTCAGAATCGATTTCTGCCCAATTCGCAATGCCTTACAGAGAACGCTCACATGCGATTCCCCTGCCC